>JAMONY010000054.1 GCA_027066325.1 Helicobacteraceae bacterium
AGTGTGCGCTCATAGGTGGAGAGACTGCTGAAATGCCTGGCATGTATGGTGGTGACGATTTTGATCTAGCTGGATTTGCAGTTGGTGTAGCTGAAAAGAGTGAGATAGATAGACTCTCTCATGTAGAGCCTTTAGATACACTAATAGCACTACCAAGCTCAGGTCTACACTCCAACGGATTCTCGCTAGCTAGAAAAGTACTTTTTGAGAAGATGAATCTAGGGTTTGAAGATAGCTTTGAAGATACAACTCTCATAAAAGCTCTACTTGAACCAACACGCATCTATGTTAAGACTTTTAAGCAACTAAAGCCTCACATACAAGCATTAGCACATATTACAGGTGGTGGTTTGAGTGAAAATTTACCGCGCGTTCTACCAAAAGGCCTACAAGCAAACATAGATCTTAACAAGATTAAAGTTCTACCTATTTTTGATCTCATAAGTCAACATGTAGATACAGATGAGATGTATAGAGCCTTCAATATGGGCATTGGTATGGTACTTGTTGTAAGAGAGAGTAATGTTCAGACTGTTTTAGAGCAGAGTGATGGCTATGTTATAGGTCATATCGAGCAAGGTGAGAGTGGCGTACTCTTTAGCTAACCTACCTCTCTAGTGATCTCTATGATCTCTTGATCTATGACGATGCTCTCTATCTCTATGGGGTCTGTGATGCTCTTTATGGACCATATGTGGATCTCTTCTATTGGTATGGCGTACTCTTTTACGCTTTTTATGATGATGCAGATGCGGGTGAGCTCTATGGTGTAGACGATCTTGAAAACTGTAATATTCATCATAATGGTAAAATCTATCATCTATAAAAAAACCGTCTCTATCATACTCACCATAGTGACAATTATCATAATAAAAACCGTGACTTATCTCAACAACATGTGCACGATGATCACTAAAGATAAATCCAAAATTGGTACTAATGCTAACACCAGCATATAGAGTAGAAGCCATAAACATAAAAACTATAAATAACTTTTTCATAACGCCTCCTGTAGTAATTTAAGATATCATATACTACAACTGTGTTGTTATTGTGTATAAAGATACTACTACAGTGGGTAGGTGTTCAGATACAGATCGCCATGATCAATGGCATCCACATCCGCTACCACTACTTTGTTGCTGTGGTGCTTGTGTGCTACATGCACTCACACCTGCTGGAAGTGTTGGCTGTATCGCTTCGTTGTCAACACCACCCTCTTTGCTAATCTGCTCTAACTGACTCCATATATCTTCAGCCGCACTCATAAATCTCTTAGCCGTGATCGATGTAGGTGTAGAGTATGTGATAGGAGTACCATCATCTCCACCTATACGAACTGCTGGTTCTATAGGAATCTGAGCTAGTATCTTAGTATCAAACTCTTCTGCCAAAGGCTCTGTTGTACCTTTACCAAAGATATCGTACTCTACACCAGTATCTGGAGCTATAAAACCACTCATATTCTCGATGATACCACCTATCGGGATCTTTAGCTTTTTAAACATATCTAGTGATCTTCTTGAGTCATCCAGTGAGACACTCTGTGGTGTTGTAACTGTAATAGCAAGTGTTACAGGCACACTTTGAGCTAGTGTAAGTTGAGCATCTCCAGTCCCAGGAGGCATGTCGATTACCAGTACATCAAGTTCACTCCAGCGTATATCTTTGAGTAGTTGCTGTATCGCCTTCATGACCATAGCACCCCTCCAGATAAGAGATTGACCATCCTCTGTTAGTGAGCCCATTGACATCATCTCTATACCGTAAGCTTTTATAGGGATGACACCACTACCCTCTATCTCTGGCTTAATGTCACTTACACCTAACATACGCGGTATATTTGGACCATATATATCTGCATCTAAGAGCCCAACTTTTTTGCCCTGTTGTGCTAGAGCTATAGCTAGATTGACCGATGCTGTAGATTTACCTACACCACCCTTACCAGAGCTAACCATCACAAAATTTTTAATCTGTGGGGCTATGTTTTTACCCATAGAAGAGCTCTCTCTTGGTATCTGTGGAGATAGTATGTTTATGTTGAGATCTTTACTCTCTATACCTATCTTCTCTAGTGCCTCTATAGCATCAACTCTAATCTGATCTTTAACCTCAATGGCACTTGAAGTTATATCTATAAGCAGGCTTACGCTTTCACCATCGATATCTATCTGTTTTACAAACCCAAATGTAACTATATCTTTAGTAAATCCTGGATAAATCACACTTTTTAGTGCCTCTTTTACTAACTCTTCTCTCATCTGTCTACCTTTTTGTTTTATGCTTTTGCTTCATCTGCGATCTTCTGTATCGCTTCTGGATTCTCCATGATCTGCTGTGTTATCTTGTATGAGCAGAATTTAGGACCACACATGGAGCAGAACTCCGCCTCTTTAAAGACATCTTGAGGCAGAGTCTCATCATGGTACTCTCTAGCTCTCTCGCCATCAAGCGCTAACTCAAACTGCTTCTCCCAATCAAATGCATACCGCGCGTCACTCATAGCATCATCAACATCTTGAGCACCTTTTCTACCTCTAGCGATATCAGCAGCATGTGCTGCTATCTTATAGGCTATAATCCCCTCTCTAACATCTTGTGCATTTGGCAAACCTAAGTGCTCTTTTGGTGTAACATAACAGAGCATACTAGCTCCATGCCATCCTCCAACAGCTGCACCTATAGCAGATGAGATATGATCATACCCAGCAGCTATATCTGTCACTAGTGGTCCTAGTATATAAAATGGTGCCTCATGACATAGCTCACGCTGAAGTTTCATGTTGCGCTCTATCTGATTTAGAGGAACATGTCCTGGTCCTTCTATCATGACCTGAACATCTCTCTGCCAAGCCCTTAGAGTAAGCTCACCTAGTACCTTAAGCTCACCTAATTGCGCCTCATCACTAGCATCTGCAAGACAACCAGGACGCAATGAGTCACCCAAAGATAGAGCGACATCATACTTAGCACATATATCAAGTATCTCATCATATGCTGTATAGAAAGGGTTTTCACGATGATAGTGCATCATCCAAGCCGCCATCAAAGAGCCACCTCGACTCACTATGCCCATCTTTCTCTTTGCAATAAGTGGCATTGTACTAAGCAAGAAGCCCGCATGTATAGTAAAGTAGCTCACGCCCTGTTGTGCCTGTCTCTCAAGCACCTCAAGCATCTTCTCTATAGTAAGATCCTCAATCACATTGCCAACATCATGTAATATCTGATATATCGGTACTGTTCCTATGGGGATTTTGGAGTTAGCTATAACCGCTTTTCGAATACTATCTAAATCTCCACCTGTTGAGAGATCCATGGCGGTATCAGCCTTATAGTGTTGTGATACTTGAATCTTCTCAATCTCACCCTCTACATCTGAAGCTATGGCTGATGAGCCTATGTTGGCATTGATCTTGCATCTAGATGCTATACCAATTGCCATAGGCTCTAACGCTAGGTGGTTTATGTTAGCAGGTATGATCATACGCCCTCTAGCCACCTCTGATCGGACAAGCTCAGGTGAGAGCTCCTCCACTTCTGCTACATAGCTCATCTCCTCTGTGATGATCCCTTTTTTGGCATAGTGCATCTGAGTTCTTACACTATCATTTTCTCTTTTCTTAACCCATGCTTCTCGCATATTTCGCTCCTGATAAATCTAAAAGGTAATATAATCACTATTGCTAAAAGATAGAAGTGTAAATCCAAATCAGTCTAAATAGTTCAAATAAATTTAATGTTATTATACTCTTAATCTCCTTTTATTGCTGTGCTGTCTACTATAAAGTTACTTTTGGTATCAAAGCATCAAAACAGTTTATGGTGTGTATAATTTCGTAACATTTTATTTTTATAGGGATAACTTTGCAAGATATTACTCTCATACTCCTTGCAGCAGGGAGCTCTAGTAGGTTTAAATCTGGTGTAAAAAAGCAGTGGATTCGCACTGGTAATGAGCCATTATGGCAATTTGTTACCAAAAGTTTCACCGATCTTAACCTATTTGAGAAGATTATTGTAGTCTCATCTGCTGATGAGTGTAACTATATGAGAGCTCATGATAGTGGTGCTGTTATCGTTGAGGGTTCAGACTCTAGGCAATCCTCTTTAAAAAATGCTCTTTTAAGTGTTGAAACTACCTATGTTATGGTTAGCGATATAGCTAGAGCATGTGTAGATAGAGAGCTTATTGAACGACTCATTAACTCTAAAGAGAGGGCTGATGTCACCGCTCCTATTATCAGAGTTAATGATACTGCTGTGTACAATGGTAACACTATAGATAGAGAGGAGCTTCTACTCATACAGACCCCTCAGCTATCAAGAAGTAAAAAACTGCGAGATGCTCTACAATCAGACACAATCTATACAGATGAGAGTAGTGCTATTGTTGCCCATGGTGGCACAAGAGTATTTGTAGATGGTGATATAAGAGCTCATAAAATTACACAAGTTTGTGATCTGCTTAAACTGCAGTGTCTTCAAGAAACATCCACTGCTACACTATGTGGGAATGGCTTTGATACTCATGCATTTGGCGCAGGAGACTCATTTAAACTATGTGGCATTAAGATAGATCATAACAGATCTTTAGTAGCCCATAGTGATGGCGATGTTGCCATACATGCGCTTATAGATGCTCTACTAGGTGCTGCTGGAGCTGGTGATATAGGAGAGATGTTTCCCGATACAGACTCCGCATATGCAGACATGGACTCTACCATTTTGCTAGATATGGTTGTTAAAAAACTAAGGGGCTACGGATTTAGTGTTACAAATGCAGACATTACCATCATGGCTCAAAGCCCAAAACTACTACCCTACAAAGAGCAGATGCGTCTTAGCGTCTCTAAACATCTACAGATCGCTCCTATCAGAGTGAACATTAAGGCCACAACAACAGAGGAGCTAGGCTTCATCGGACGCAAAGAGGGCATAGCAGTTATGGCAACTGCAACTTTAAATTATATTGACTGGACAACATTATGAAAGTACTGATTATAGAAAACGAGATCTATCTGGCGCAAAGCATTGCTGGCAAACTTAGTGAGATAGGCTACAGCTGCAATATAAGCAGCTCTACACAAGACGCACTTAGTGATACAACTTATGACATAGTTCTGCTCTCAACAGGTATAAGTGGTCAAAACATCTACCCTGTTATAGAGACACACAAAAATGCTGTTGTTATATTAATGGTCTCATATGTTAGCAATGATACTGTTACAAGACCACTTAGCGCTGGAGCTAAAGATTACATACTTAAGCCATTCATGATAGAGGAACTCATTAGAAAAATTGAGCACTTCCAGGAGTACAATAGGCTTCACATAGCCAATAAAACATACAACCAATACATAGCCCATAGGTTCAAAGATATCAAAATTGAGCAAGATGTTAAAGAGTACACTACTCCGTTATTTATCTCTTGTAGCTATCAAAAACACTCTGATTTTTTCGCTTTTGAGTATGCTAAAGCTAGAAAAGCTCCACTAAGTTTCATCTCCCTAGAGTCACCTACTGCTCTATCTGATCTTAAGGGTGTGCCATCTAAGGATCTCATCTGTGTAACAGATTTTCAGGTGCTCAAAAAGGCAGACAGAAAGATCTTTTTAGATCTCATCAAGTCAAAAAATGTTATAGTAACAAGTACTGATTCAGTAAGCATTGATACATTTCCTGTAGTAGTCATAAAAAGTAACAGTCCATTCTTTGAACATGGTGAGATTTTACCAATTGAAGACTACATTAAGTATATTGTGCTAAATTATCAGAACAAATTTCCAGATACAGAGCTATCAAAAAAACTCGGTATCTCAAGAAAAAATCTATGGGAGAAACGCAAAAAATTTGGAATCAGTAAAAACAGATAGAACTCTCTTTATAGACCATGAAGCTGTATCGGCGCTAGGACTGCTTAAAGCTGGACTACTCCACCCCGTCACAAAGCTCATGGGATCACAAGAGACTGAAGATGTACTAAGAGATGCCCAGTATAAAGGGTGCTCTTTTCCATTTCCATTTATACTCTCACCATCTGGCATAACCAATGAAAAAGTTCTCTCATCAACTGCCGTAGGTGAAACACTAGTACTTATGTGTGATAGCGTAGAGGTTGGCTACATTGTAGTAGATGAGGTGTTTGAGATCAACCCAAAAAAGCGGGTCAAACAGATCTACGGCACAGATCATGAGTCTCATCCTGGTGTAAAACAGACTCTCAAAAGAGTTGGTAACTATGCAGTATCTGGTGATTTTCACATAGACTACAAAGAGGCGCTAAGAGCAAAACAGGCGATCCAAAAAGCAAAAGAGTCCATAGATGCCAAACATACAACAGCCATCATGGTAGCAGTCAATCCTCTACATCGCGCACATGAGAGACTTATCCGCCAGACGCTAGACAACACAGATCTAGTTGTACTCTACCTACTCAAACCATACACACAAGACAACCTATCGTTTGAGATAAGACATAAGGTATTGAGCTACTTTGTAGAGAATTTTCTACCTCAAAATCGCGTTGTTATTGTCACACTGGAGCACAGCTACATCTTTGCTGGACACAATGAAGTAATCTTAGATGCACTAGTAGCTAAAAATTACGGGTGTGACAGACTAGTTATAGGTCAACATCATGCTGGTGTTGGCATGTACTATACACAACATAGCAATCAGAGCATCTGCGATAGAGTAAAAGGTATCGATATAGAGATCAAGATCTCAAATGAGTTTGTCTACTGCAATGAGTGTACAACACTGGTGAGTACACATACTTGTCCACACGGTAAACATCACCATATCTCATACCGTTCAGACTCTATACTCAACCTTCTGCAGTGTGGTATCATACCACCAGTTGTACTAATGCGAAAAGAGCTATCAGCGATGATACTATGTGAGCTATTTGTAGGTCGCATACAAAATATCGACAAACTATACCACGACATACTACCATCAGCAGGTCTCATAGAGGAGCCATCAGACTATGATTTCTACATAAAGCTCATAGAGCTATATCAGACAACTTCACTAACATAAAGAGCATCTTATGAACTGGTTTTTTCTTACACTATTTTACAGCGGACTTACACCAAAAGCACCTGGAACAGCAGGCTCCATAGTAGCACTACCACTTGGTCTACTGATACTGCTATATGCGGGAGCCGATACACTCTTTTTGTTTACAATCCTCATAACTCTCATCGCCATTAAGATGATAAATCTACACGAAAAAAAATCTAATACACATGATGATAAACGCATAGTTATAGATGAGCTAGCGGGTGTCTGGATAGCTCTATGTTTTGCTCCAGGCACGATAGATATTAGCATAGATGAGATACTAAATTTAGAAAATGGCTTTTTAATACAGTCCCTACTAGTGCTACTACTCTTTAGAATTTATGATATTCAAAAACCATCTATTATAGGCAGAATAGATAGAGATGTTAAAGGTGGTCTTGGTGTCATGGGTGATGATATCTTAGCAGGCATAGCCGCAGGTCTAACAACTACCATACTGTGGCAAGGGTACTTAAGTATACAATAAACCTAAAGGAGAGAGATATGTTAAATGTAGGAGATAGAGCACCAGACTTCTGTCTAGTCAATCAAGATGAGGTTGAGATCTGCCTTAGAGATCTTGATGGTAAATGGGTAGTACTATATTTCTATCCAAAAGATAACACACCAGGCTGCACTAAAGAGGCAATTGACTTTACTCTGGAGCTAGATAACTTTAAGAGCTTGGGTGCGGTAGTGCTTGGCATAAGTGCAGACTCACCAGCAACTCACACTAAGTTCATAGCCAAACAGAATCTAGCAGTGACACTTCTAAGTGATGAAGATCACTCTATGATGAAACTATATGGAGTATATAGACTCAAGAAAAACTACGGCAAAGAGTACATGGGTATCGTAAGAACCACCATAATCATCACCCCAGACCAAGAGATAGCCAAGATCTTCAACAGCGTAAAAGTACGAACAAAACGCACTAAAAATGGTGAAAAATATGAAGTAAAACATGTAGATAT
>JAMONY010000055.1 GCA_027066325.1 Helicobacteraceae bacterium
AAAGTTGTAAAAGAGAAAAAAGAGGTTGTTATTCCACCATTTTCTGAAATAAAGATGCCTTCTCGTGATGTCAAAGTTCCAACACCTCCATTTTGGGGCAGACGCGAACTTAAACTCACCCAACAACAAGTGGAGATGGCATTTGATTGGATCAACCATAAACTTCTTTTTAAATCACGCTGGGGCTACACTTCTAAAGGGATGAGCAAAGAGGCATACCAAAAACAGCTTGATGAAGTTGTATGGCCGGCATATGAAAAACTCAAAGCAAGATTTTTAGATGAACAACTTTTTGAACCCACCATACTCTATGGCTACTGGCCTTGTAGAAGTGATGATAATACTCTGCTTATTTTTGATGAGAGTGAGGGGTATCACTCAGAAGACGAGGTCAGCCGTGAACCGCTAGAGCAAGTGATGGGACGAGCCATAAAGCAGTTTACTTTCCCACGACAGTCTAAAAAACCGCACCGAGCACTCAGTGACTTTTTTCATCATGACAGACATGATGTTATATCACTTACCTGTGTAAGTGCAGGTGAAAAGCTCAGTGAAGTAGAGCGTGAGATCTATGAGCGTGGTGATTATACTGAGTACTATCAGTTTCATGGTCTTGGTGTTGAGTTAGCCGAAGCACTCGCAGAGATAGCGCATAAACAGATACGGCTTGATCTTAACATAAGTGAGAGTGAGGGGAGTAAACTAAGTGATGTTCAGATGAACAAGTACCAAGGATCTCGTTACTCTTTTGGTTATGCAGCATGTCCAGACTTGGAGCTCAACCGTCCACTTTTTGATCTTTTAAAACCTGAAGAGTTTGGAATAGAGCTAAGTGAAACATTTCAAATACACCCTGAGCAGTCAACTTCTGCACTGGTTGTGTACCACCCAAATGCAACTTACTATAATGTTTAACTATCATCTTCCACATAACTAAGAGTCTCTAAGATATGGCTCTTTTTTATAAGATATAGTAAAGCTTTTCTACTATTACTAAGATATTTAACCTCTTTTTAATGTAAAATCTACTATTATTGCGCGTTCAATGCCCCTTGATGGGTATACTACTGGAACAAAATATGAAAGGAAATTTATGCCTACAATCAATCAACTGATTCGTAATGAGCGCAAAAAAGTGGTTAAAAAATCAAAATCACCAGCTCTTGTTAGCTGTCCACAGCGTCGTGGAGTATGTACTCGTGTCTACACAACGACACCAAAAAAACCAAACTCAGCTTTAAGAAAAGTTGCCAAGGTTCGTCTAACTTCTGGTTTTGAGGTTATCTCATATATCGGTGGTGAAGGTCACAACCTTCAAGAGCACTCAATTGTTCTTGTTCGTGGTGGTCGTATCAAAGATTTACCTGGTGTTAAGTACCATATCGTCCGTGGTGCACTCGATACTGCTGGTGTTGCAAATCGTCAAGTTGCTCGTTCTAAATACGGAACAAAAAAGCCTAAAAAATAGAAGATTAACCACAGAGTCCTTAAGGGATTTTGAGTAAATTTTAACAATTGAAGAGAAGGAAATAGAATGCGTAGAAGAAGAGCACCGATCCGTGAGATCATGCCAGATCCAATCCATGGCAGCAAGATAGTGACTAAGTTTATCAACAAAGTGATGCTTGATGGCAAAAAGAGTGTAGCTGAAAAGATCATGTATAGTGCGATGGACATCATAACAGCGCGTGGTGAAAAGAGTGGTATAGAGACTTTTAATGAGGCGATTGAAAATATCAAGCCTATTATAGAGGTAAAGAGTAGAAGAGTTGGTGGAGCGACATATCAAGTTCCAGTAGAAGTTCGTCCTGTTCGTCAACTCTCACTAGCAATTCGTTGGCTAGTAGATGCAGCTAGAAAAAGAAATGAGCGCACAATGGCAGAGAGACTTGCCAATGAGCTTATGGACGCTGCAACTGAAAAAGGTACTGCGTTTAAGAAAAAAGATGATACCTACAAGATGGCTGAAGCAAATAAAGCATTTGCTCACTATCGCTGGTAGTCAGGGAAAATTATGGCAAGATCACACAAACTAGAAGATGTAAGAAATATAGGAATTGCAGCACATATTGATGCTGGTAAAACTACAACAACAGAGAGAATTCTCTTCTATACTGGAGTTGAACACAAAATTGGTGAAGTACACGATGGTGCTGCTACCATGGACTGGATGGAACAAGAGCAAGAGCGTGGTATTACAATAACCTCTGCTGCTACTACTTGTGAATGGGCTGGTAAACAGATAAATATCATCGATACTCCAGGTCACGTTGACTTTACCATTGAAGTTGAGCGCTCTATGCGTGTACTTGATGGTGCAGTTTCTGTATTTTGTGCTGTTGGTGGCGTTCAGCCCCAATCTGAAACTGTATGGAGACAGAGAAACCGTTATGGTGTGCCATCAATCGTCTTTGTGAACAAGATGGATAGAACTGGTGCTGATTTTTATGAAGTAGAGAATCAGATTCGTGATCGCCTTAAAGGAAACCCTGTACCTATACAGCTACCAATTGGTGCTGAAGATCAATTTGAGGGCGTTGTAGATCTTGTAACGATGAAAGAGATTGTTTGGGATGCTGAGGCTGAGATGGGCTCTGCTTATAATGAGCAAGAGATCAGACCTGAACTTCAAGAGATAGCTCAAAAATATCGTGAAAACATGATAGAAAAAATCTCTGAAGCTGACGGCAATGATGAGCTTATGGAGAAGTTTTTAGAGGGCGAAGAGCTAAGCGAAGCAGAGATTATGGCGGGAGTAAAAGCGGCTACAATCGGAATGCATATCGTACCTATGACAGCTGGAACAGCATTTAAAAATAAAGGTGTTCAGACTCTACTAGATGCTGTTGTAGCATACCTGCCATCACCTGTTGAGTGTGCCGCTATCAAAGGTACTATGATGGATGATGCTGAGCAAGAAGTTGAGATTGCATCTACAGATGATGGCGCCTTTGCCTCACTTGCATTTAAGATCATGACAGATCCATTTGTTGGGCAGCTTACATTTATCCGCGTCTATCGTGGTAGCCTTGAGTCTGGCTCATATGTACACAACTCTACTAAAGATAAAAAAGAGCGTATTGGTCGTATTATGAAAATGCATGCTATCAAGCGTGAAGAGATTAAAGAGATATATGCCGGAGAGATCGGCGCTGTTGTTGGGCTCAAATATACAACAACTGGTGACACCCTCTGTGATCCTTCAGATAAAGTAGTACTAGAGCGTATGGACTTTCCAGATCCAGTTATCTCTGTTGCGGTTGAACCAAAAACAAAAGCAGATCAAGAGAAGATGGGTATTGCATTAGGCAAACTAGCTGCTGAAGATCCATCTTTTAGAGTACATACAGATGAAGAGTCTGGTCAGACTATCATCTCTGGTATGGGTGAACTTCACCTTGAGATACTAGTTGATCGTATGTTTAGAGAGTTTAAAGTTGAAGCTGAAGTTGGTGCACCTCAAGTTGCATACAGAGAGTCTATCAAAAAAGAGGTAGAGCAAGAGTACAAATACGCAAAACAGTCAGGTGGACGCGGTCAATTTGGTCATGTCTACTTGCGTATCAAGCCAGGTGAGCCTACTAGCGGGTTTGTCTTTACCAACAACATCAAGGGTGGCTCGATTCCAAAAGAGTTTATCCCTGCTGTTGAGAAGGGGTGTAATGAAGCTATGCAAAATGGTGTACTTGCAGGATACCCTCTTGAAGATGTTGAGGTTGAGCTGTATGATGGCTCATACCACGATGTTGACTCGTCTGAAATGGCATTTAAACTAGCTGCCTCTATGGGCTTTAAAGCTGGTGCTAGAGCTGCTGATCCTGCTATCTTGGAGCCTATGATGAAGGTTGAGGTTGAGGTTCCTGAAGACTTTATGGGTGATGTTATAGGTGATCTTAACCGTCGTCGTGGTCAGGTAAACAACATGAGTGATCGTTCAGGCAATAAGATAGTAGACGCTTTTGTTCCACTATCTGAGATGTTTGGCTACTCTACTGATCTACGATCAGCCACTCAAGGTCGTGCTACTTATGCTATGGAGTTTGATCACTATGCAGAAGTACCACGCAATGTTGCAGAAGAGATTATCAAAAAACGAAACGGGTAATTTTCTACGCTATACCTCCAGCTTCTACTTTAGAGGCTGGATCTTACTCTCTTATAAGTTTACCTACACTATCAATAACCATATCAGAAGTTACACGCTTCATACAGTCATGGTGTCCTAGTGGACATGTGCGTTTCATACATGGTGCACACTCTATATCTACTCTAACAATGCTACTTTTTGGATTACGCCACTGCGAAGTCTCATCTGATTTAGTTGAGCCAAAGATCGCCACTGTAGTGACACCATAAGCAGCTGCTACATGCATAGGTCCGCTATCATTTGTAATCAAAAGATCAAGTGAGGCGATAGATGCTATAAGCTCCTCTACTGTTGTCTCTCCTGCTAGATTGAGGTAGTTGGATACACCTAAATCGACAAGATGCTTCTCTATCTCATCTGCCACTACTCTCTCGTTGGAGCTACCAAATATAAGTATGTCATATCTATCACAAAAGTGTGCCGCAACCTCTGCAAAACGCTTAGGCTCCCACCTCTTAGCAGAACCGTAAGTGGAGCCTGCGTTTATGCCTAAAAGTGCTCTAGGGCTACTATGTGGCTCTACGAATAACCGTAATCTACCTGGCTCTACTGCTTTACTAGTAGCTACATCAATAAGCTTCTGGTACTGCTCTACTAGATGTATCCCTTTTGAGACTGCCACACTTTTAAGAAGTAATATATCAGCGCTTATGCTCTTTTTGGAAATTGTAATTGGCGTATCTGTCAACTTTAACAGAAGATTGGCATATATATTGTCTCTAAAACTTATAGCTATGTCATGAGGACCTATCTTTTTGGCAAGAGAGTATGTGCTAGCCACCCTCAAGAGACTCTTTTTAGTATGATCAATATAGCTAGCAACACATAAAGGATGATGCTTTAATGCCTCTATAGACACAGCTGAACCTACAAGTGTAAGTCTAGCTTGTGGGTAGCTCTCACACAAACTCTCAATAGCAGCACTAGCCATAACTCCATCACCAAGCCAGTTTGGTAAAATAAGCAAGATTTTCATATATTATCCTCTATGAGATAGATAGGTGCAGCACCTATAAGTAGCGTATTGGTTATAAACTTCTTACCACTCATATCTACAAACTCATACTCTGATGAGAAGTATCTTCTCTGCTCGCTGCCACCACTCCAAAAAATCCGTATAGTAGAGCTATCTCTTTGAAGTAGCATCTCAAAAAGATCTCTTTTTTGTGCTAGTGTTATAAACTCTGAGCCATCAAGCACTGCTACAAGTGTCTTAAAGGCATAAAATGCCTCTCTTTTGCGCAGAGTTGAGCCTCTAGCATCAACAAGCCCATATCCAGAAGCTATCAACTGATGCCAAAAGACACTCTTGACCTGTTTAGATGCTAGTGCTAAAAGAAAATAGCGAACCATATAACAGCTATACTCACTCTCGCTAACAGCCTCTTTTTCGCTAGTAGGGGCATATGGAGCAGTACCTGTTAGTGGATAGTTAGTCTCTGTTATATATAGCGGTACCCTCTGCTTAAGCGCAATAAGCGATGATAAAAGGTTGATTTTTGATACCAGATCAAACCCCAACTGACTTCTCTCAGGTGCACCTCTGCGATCTACATATAGAAGTGAACTTATAGCATCAAACTTTAGCCTAGAAGATAAGACATGGGCAAAAAAGTGGTACTCAAAATCTATCACTCCACCACCAATTAGTAAAAGATTAGGATACTCTTTGTTGCGTAAATCAAGAGCACTTTTGTAAAATAGCAGATACTCATCAACGCTCCAAAAGCCCCATTTTGCCCTATTGATAGTTGTTCCGATAACAAACTCATTACTATATGGTGACAACACTTTAAAGATAGTTTCAAAGCTCTTCTGGCGCAACTCCTCATCAACTACACTCTCTCTATCTTGCATCAACACAAAGAGTATTTTAGTATCACATCTTTTACAAAACTGCTCAACACTTCTAAGTGAGTCTAGCTCCCACATCTTAATGCGAATCTCTATCTTTTTTACACCAAGCTCACCTATCATCTCTAAAGTCTCTTCACCATAACGCAACGGGTCGACAACAAGAGCTACAATATCTGCGCTGGTGTACTCTTTTGCTCTTCTAAAAGGGGTAGCCAGTAGGGCTAGAGGTAAAAAGATCAGCGAGTAAAGAGCTGTCCTAATAAGTGAACCTGTCACCATTTTTCTGCTCTTTTTTTTATATCTTTTATCTTTTAGCTGATATGGTTGATCTGAATAGTGATCCCACTCATAAGGATTCTGCACCGCCTACTCCTTTGTGCTTCTAAATCAATCTAGTATCTTATCAGATATCTAACCAATATAACTATTCATTGCCATATTTTTAAAAAATAATCTAGAATTTGGGTCTTATCCGCACTTACCTGGTGCACACTTCATCTGTGGATCGTTTTTCATCTCACTATCACCACACTTTATGCTTAATCTTCCACTTTCTGAGTCACGGACACACTCATTTAGCTCCTTAACAGACTCTGCACCTATAACACACCCGCGTCTTGAGTCTGATTCACGCATCTGCTCTAGCATGTTGCTCTTCTTTTTTACAAGTACCACATTGCCATCCATCATGCTAGCTCCACATTTGCCAGGTCCACACTTCATGCCACCTTCAGTCAAAGACTCTTTCTCACCACTATCTGAACTACATCCAGCAAACACCAAAGCAGCTACTGTAACTGCCATAACTATAGATATCTTCATGATCTTAACCTTTTTTAGTGTAAGTATATGATAACTCTGTGCAAAAAGTGTGTAGAGACTAAGTGTGTGTAAACTCTGATACAATCTTTTTGAGTGCCTCTATCTTGTCTGGACTGTGGAGCAAGAACTCTATATCTCTTTGCAGTCTGCCTATCTCATACTCTGTCTTTTGTGCTACAAATATGGAGCTATATGTGGTCTCTTTCTGACTCTCATCTAAAAGCAGCTCCTCGTAGAGCTTCTCACCATCTCTAAGACCTGTAAACTCTATGTTGATCTCATCCTCTTTAGCATATAGCCTAATCATCTGCTGTGCAAGATCTACTATCTTAACAGGCTCTCCCATATCTAATATAAAAAGCTCACCGCCCTTAGCTATAGATGCTGCTTGAAGCACTAGTTGACAAGCTTCTGGAATCAACATGAAGTAGCGTACCATTCGCTCATCGGTAACCGTAACTGGTCCTCCACTCTCTATCTGCTGTTTAAACTTAGGTATGACACTACCACTTGAGCCAAGCACATTACCAAAGCGCACTGCTACTATCTCACACTCCATACTATCGACATTGCTAGCATAGAGCTCTGCAACACGCTTAGTTGCGCCCATAACACTAGTGGGTCGCACTGCTTTGTCTGTTGAAATTATCACCAGCTTTGGTACAGAGTTTGCTATGCAACTATCTATAACATTTTTACTGCCTATCACATTGTTGATTATGGCAATATGTTGATTCTCTTCACACAATGGCACATGTTTATAGGCTGCTGCATGTATTACTATATCGGGGGCAAACTCACTCAAGGCATTATCCAAAAGCTCTCTATCGACCACACTAAACATAGCAAGTGAAGCATTTTTAATCTGCTCACCTATGGAGTAGAGATTGTACTCACTGTGATCTATAAGCAACATACTACATGCACCAAAAGCCTCACACTGTCTTGCTATCTCACTGCCTATGCTCCCGCCTGCTCCTGTAATAGCCACTCGTTTATTTGAGATAAAAGAGGCTATGGTTGGGGTGTCTAAATCTTGTGGATGACGCGCCAAAAGGTCCTCTATCTTAAGCTCCTCTAGCTTCTTGTTGTCTGAGCCAAGCAGGCGTGAAAGACGGATATCTCTAATGCCGTACCCAGAGAGCTTATCTGCTAGCTCTTTGAGCTCTTTTTGAGCCATAGAACTTGTGATTATAGCTGCATGTATACTGTTATCTCTGATAATCTGTTCTGCTTTTGATAGATCATAAACTCTGATATTTGCTATAAAACTCCCAATATTTTCATGCTCATCTGCTGAGGCTATGATGGCAACTATATGGTACGGTATCTGAGACTCTAGTGAGCTTTTGATGATATTGGCCGTTGAGGCATTGGCACCATAAATGATAGCTTGTGTCTGAACCTGATCACTATCTTGCTCAAGCATTAGACGCTTTGAAGCACGCAATATCCCTATGGCAAAAAGTGATAAAAATAGATCTATAGCGATAGTGCTTCTTGGAAAAGGGCTAAATAGATCTGGCAGCAGTAGATAGATGAGAGCAAAAGCGGAATATGCTACAACATGTGCTTTGATGATATTTTTAGCATCTTCAAACCCAAAAAATCTCCACACTATAAAATAGCACCTAAAGTAGTACATAGCGGCTACTTTAAGAGCTATAAGCAGTAGCGCAACTGCAAAAAAGTTATCTAAAAAACGGGGCTCTATGTTAAAGTTGAAACGAAGAGCATAGGCAAAAAGTAGAGTAAAAACTGATAGTAAAATATCGGTCAAGATAAAAAATAGCACTCTTTTTTTTGCTGTAGGACGCAATATTTTACTCATAAGCACTCTCTTATGATAGATGATATATGCTCTATATCACTACGCTCTAACTCTGTTCCACTAGGTAGACACAATCCACTCTCAAATAGTCTTTGAGAAGTGCCATCTATAACAGATAGCGACTCTTTAAAAAGTGGCTGCATATGCATGGGTTTCCACAACATGCGTGCCTCTATATTGTTTTGATCTAATGCTTTTATGATCTTCATAACACTGCTGTTAGTAAGTGTTAGTGTTGTTAGCCATCTGTTACCGCGTGAGTTTTCTATCTCTGGCATAAACTCCACACTATCACCTAACTCTTCGCCATACCATGAAAAAATCTCTCTAGCTTTATGGACTCTGCTCTTAAGAACCTCCATCTGCGCTACACCTATGGCAGCTAAAACATTGCTCATTCTATAGTTGTAGCCATACTCTATGTGCTCATAATACGGTGCTCTCTCTTTAGCACCAGTTGCATAAAATGAGGCTCTATCTATCCACTCGCTACTATCTGATACAAGCATACCTCCACCACTTGTGGTCAATAGCTTATTGCCATTAAAAGAGAAGATGCCAAAATCACCAAATGCTCCACTCTGCCTACCGCCATAACTTGCACCAAGTGACTCTGCGGCATCTTCGATAAGATATATACCACTCTCTTTACAGATTGAGACTATCTCATCTATATGCGCCATCTGACCATATAGATGTGTCAATATAAGAGCTTTTGGTCTCTTTGGTGCTTTCTTGATAGCCTCTTTTAGCAGCTTAGGACTTAAGTTCCAGCTCTTATCTGAATCTACAAACATAGGAGTTGCATCTTGGTATAGTATAGGTGCAACAGAGCCTATAAAAGTAAACGATGATGCCAATACTATATCGTCCTTGCCTACTCCAAGTACTCTTAGAGCTAGATGAATAGCAGCAGTTGCGCTAATCGTTGCCAATGCACTCTTAGTGCCTGTATGCTCTATTATAGAGCTCTCAAATCTATCTACAAATGCTCCTAGCGGGGCTATGTAGTTACTTCTAAAAACCTCATCTATGTACTTCTGCTCATTTGTGCCCATGTGAGGTGGGGATAGAAAAATTTTACGACTCATGATTTCTTGATTCTGGCAGATAAAGCTCTGCCTCTCCATCTATAACAACTCTATTTTTAACTCTACATAGTGTCTGAAAAAAGACTCTTCTACGCTCTAAATCTACACTCTTTACAATCACAATGGCCTCCACTGTATCGCCTATGTAGACGGCTCTTTTAAACTGTAGAGACTGAGAGACATAGACAGACCCTTCACCAGGCAGCTTGGTACCAAATAGTGCAGAAAAAAATGATGCTGATAATAGACCGTGTGCGATTCGTCTCTTATATCTTGAGCTGGCAGCATACTGCTCATCTAGATGAACTGGATTTCTATCGCCAGATATGCCCGCAAATGCTTTGATGTCTGCATCTGTAATACTCTGAGAGTATCTAGCCTCCATACCAACTTCTATCTCTTCAATAGATAGCTCTTTGCTATAAATCGACATAGCCCCTACCTCCTTCGCTTAAGGTTCTCTTTGGTTAGCTCAATGGCTGGGTTACCAAAAACTGTCATACCATCTGGTACGCTCTTAGTCACAACAGCGCCAGCCCCTATAACCGCACCTCTACCAATAACCAAAGGTCTATCTGCTCTACCTTGTTTGATGATGGCTCCTGTTCCTATGTATGCATGATCTCCTACCGTTACATTACCATTACATCGAACAGCTGGTGCAAATGTGACATAATCACCAATAGTGCAGTCATGTGCTACATAGCTATATATGTTGGCATGAAATGATCTGCCTATCTTTATATTTGATGTTAGAGTAACAAATGGACATAGTATTGAGCCTGAGTCCATTGATACGCTATCTAACACAATAGCGTTAGTTGCTCTAATATCTATAAGTTCTATTGAGTTTTTTAGGCATCTGTGTGTCAACTCTTCTCTTATGTTGCTATTGGCTATAGCTATGTTAACATATCGCTTCTGTGCAGGCATAGTTAAAAAGTGCTCAAACGAGATAATTTTATACCCATTAATCTCACTCTTATTGCCAATAGAGTCATCTATAAATAGTAGTTCATAATCTACACTATCACTTGACACCATATCTCTTAAAAGAGGCATAACTTCTCTACCAAAACCACTAGCTCCATATATGCCATAAATAATCTTACCCACTCTGCGACCCCCTAAATTTATCTGCTGTGACTGAATCTTGTGAGCTTATATTGTCTCTTTTGATAACTTTTAAGATAGTTAGGTATGCTATCTTGATATCTAACCATAGTGATACATGGTCTACATACCAGACATCAAGCTCAAATTTTTGCTCCCAACTTATAGCATTGCGACCATTAACCTGTGCCCAACCTGTTATACCGGGCTTAAGCTCATGTCGTCTTTTTTGTCTATCATTATATAGCTCTAGATACTCAACAAGAAGTGGGCGTGGACCTATGAAGCTCATCTCACCCTTGAGCACATTAAATAGCTGCGGCAGCTCATCTAATGAGAGTGACCTTATGATTTTACCAAAAAAATCTAACCTCTGCTCATCGCTTAGCAGATTACCGTTTTTGTCATAACCACTACTCATAGTTCTAAACTTGTATATCTTAAAAATCTTAGCATTTAGTCCAGGTCGTCTCTGCACAAATAGCAGAGGTGATCCAAGTTTAAAATAGATTGCCAAGGAGAGAAGAAGCATTATAGGGGCCAATACAACAAGCAGTATAAGTGCTAAAACTCTATCTAGTAGTGGTTTTATAACACTTGTATACATAAGGCTATATCTTCTGTTTATATATCTTTATATATGGGCTATTGGCTACTACTTCATACAGATTCCTATCATAGTTGCCAAGCACAAACATCTGTATGTAAAGAGAGTTCAGGTACCTATCATCTAAGACCAAGAACTTGCCATAACTTGCCATAAACAGTACAGAGAGTCCACTAGTAGGATCAACTTGTTGTTTATCAACTTTAACAGTACCATCTTTGAGGTTTTGGATAGTATAAAATGCTTTTAGAGGAACCTCTCTAATCCCTTTTGCTGAGTTCAAGTGCAACTTACCTGTTGCCTTATCTAGCTTGATGCTGTTGCCTATAGAGAGCATCTTCTCTGTATCTTTATAATTTGATGTCTGATAGAAAAATGCTCGTGCATATAGCTGCCCACTCTCTAAGTCGATATTACTAAAAGTCATGACAGTTGGGAGTATGTTCAACATCCTGTATGGCAAGAAAAGATAGATATCTCTTGTAGCTTGTGGCAGATCAATATCGCCATATCTAAGTTGTTCAAGATAGGCGTTTACATCAACTTGATCCTCTTGACGATTCTTAAATAGTGTATTGGCAACAATGGAGTAGTTTGAGTCCACATATGTCTCAACAGCAATTCTGCTAAGATTTGCAGCTTCAAGCTGTGAAGAGGCTGTAAGTATTCTTGAGACTATAAAGTTATCTTGATTATGCTTTCCTCCATCTATAAGAGTGTTTGTATTTGAGTAGAACCAGATAGGATATCCATAATCCCACCAGGCTATAGTGTAGTCCTTAGGATCTGAGATACTTTTGAGTTTTTGCAACACCTCAACCTCTGCCTTATTGAAGACCGTAGGTACCTTGTATGCTATGATATGTGTGATGTTTGGATAGAGCATAAGAGCGGTAAAGAGCGTAACTATAGAATACTTAACAGTTCGCTTATCACTAACTAAAGATGCTACAACATAAAATAGAAAAACTGCACTCATAGCAGCAACAGGCACAGCATACACAGTAAATCTAAGCCCACCAATTAGTGAAAATAGACCAATTCCTATAAGTGGAAGAGCCAGTATAAATGGTCTAAATTTTATAACTAAAGCTATGTAACCAACAAGCGCAACAAAGACACCGATAGTTGAGCCACTGATTCTGTTTGCCATGGTTGAGAACGGTATATCTCCAGCCTCTCTAACAGTCTGAGCTACTTGATAAAACTTCAATCCTCCACTCTCATCAACTCCTCGTATAGCGTATCCAGCTACTTTTGCCCACACAAGTGCAAAAACATTTCCAGAGATTAGAAATGCCAAAATGGCTATAATAGAGCCTATAATAAGAGGCTTTAGCGCAAACTCTTTTTGTCTAAAAAGTAGATATAGCGCTATGATAACAACTAGTTTTATCTGCCAATCTACCCCCATAAGAGCAACACTTACAAGTATGATTGACTGGTAAGTAAAGCTCTCTTTTGTATGAAAGATAACCATATATACCATATATATCAACCCCATAGCGTAAACTATAGAGAGACCAGCATCGTATAAAAATGGATAGAGCAAGATAGCAAGTGCCGCAAAAAGAGCGTTATGAAGTGACTCTTTATGAATAGTTCGCATTAAAAAGTAGAGTATGAACATCGGAGCCATAGCAGAGAACATGTCAGTATCATAATAACCGACCATAGTTCTGTTGTAGTAGCTCCAAGTAATAGAGCCTAAAAGTGCCGCAAAAAAGCCCCAACTAGTAAGACTGTAGAGTCTTGCTATTAAGATGATAGGTATCACAACTAAGCTAGAGACAACAGCGGGCATATATAGCACAATGCTCTCAATAGAAAACGGCAGAAGCTTTGCTGCCCAGTATGTGAAAAATACGGTGCCATAAGAGTACATATCCATAACACGCGGATTGTGTTCAAAATTGCCATTTAGCTCATGCAGAGCACTTGTTGCCCATAAATAGCCATCATTTGTATTGATCATGAGCTGATCATTCCAGTGAAAGCTCTCTGCATCACCAAACTGATAGACCCATATCATCCGTATAGCCATACTGAAAGTGTACGCTACAACCATTAACAGTACTACATAGACACTTTTAAGGTTCTCTTCTTCGGTCTTAAACATTACCTACCTTTAACTCTTTTATAATACTCTTTAACCTATCTGTCAAGATAGAGATTGTATGATTTTTAAGTAGGTAATTATAGCCATTTTTTCCTATTTCTTTTAACTCTGCTCTACTCATGTGGCTATAATCTTCTATAGAGTTAGCAATTTTATCTACATCTCTGCCTTTTACAACAGTTCCAGCAGATGCTAGCTCAATAATATTCTCATCTATATCCGATACAAACAGTATGGGCTTTGCACATGATAGATACTCGTAGATCTTATTCATACTGATCCCGTAGCGATAAAGCGGAAGATCTCTAAGTCCAACATATAGCAGATCTGCATCAAATAGATAAGATAGAAGTTCATCTTTTGGCAGAGTATCTACAAATAGCACACTCTGCAAACCTTCACACCTCTTAGCAAGTCTGTGCCTCTCTACCCCATCACCTATAAGCGTAAAATGTATATTTTCTCTATCTTTTAGATAGTGCGCTGTATCTATAAGCAGATCTAGATCATTTGCTACACCCATAGCACCAGCATAGACCACATTAAACTTATTTGGTGCCAAAACAGTCTGCTTGGAGTGCTCTAGCTCTTTTATGGTTGCGCCATTTGGTATCCATACTATCTTTTTATCTAACACACCTAAAGACTCTATGTAGACATGTGCTTTTGGTAGCAAAGTGATTATCTTATCTGCTCTTTTATACAGATAGCGCTCTAAAAATGCTAAGATCACTATAAAGGGGTGATATTTTGACATACCCATATCTATCAGGGTTTGTGGCCACAGATCTCTAATCTCCATGACAAAAGGGGTCTTATATCTTTTTGCTAACTTAAAAGCAGCATACACAGCAAATAGATGTACAGATGAGCCTATGATAAGATCGGGCTTTGGTAGTTTTAATTTTGGCAACAAAAAGAGAGCTTTTTGTGTATAAGAGAGCATATTTATAACTCTTTTTATGCCGTTTGAAGTGTAAGGTGGTGTCTTAAGCCAGACAAACTCTACGCCATCAATATCTTCAACAAGATACTTACTTTCGCCATACTCTCTCATCTCTTTTAGTTTAGAGTAGTGAAAACTAGAAGCCACAATAACAACATTGTGTCCACTTTTAACAAGTTCTTTTGCCATATCATAGTGCCTTGTTCCTCCACCCATATCTGGCGTTAGTGCATGATGGTTTAAGATCCAGATATTCATCTTATGATATCAACAGCTCTGCTATAATTTTTTTACTGGCCATGCCACCGCCATAGAGATCTACATTAAACTCCTTGTTAAACTCGTAACTCTTGTAAGCATCTAAAATCTTAACCCTATCAGCTCCAACTAAGACATTGAACCTATTGTCTATAAGCTCAACCCATTCGGTCTCATCTCTTAAAGTTATACATGGTTTCTCAAAAAAGAATGCCTCTTTTTGCAATCCTCCACTATCTGTCATAACTAGTTCACAGTTATCTATCAGCCACACCATCTGCAGATACCCCACAGGATCTATGATCATAAAATCTATGTTTATATTATTGCTCTCTAAGATTTTTGCTGTTCTTGGGTGTAGTGGCACTACTACTTGTCTCTCTTTGTTTATCTCATTGAGTGAATCTACTATAGACTTGAGCCTACTTAAATCATCTGTATTTTCTGCTCTATGTATGGTTGAGAGAATATACTTATCATCTATCTCAAAATCTGGCTTTACCGATAGATCTCTATAAAACATAGCTCCATCTTGCATGACATCGCCACTTTTTACTGTCTTACAGTCTAAGTTACTATAACCCTCATCCATAAGATTTTGCATGGCTGTATCTGTTGGACAAAATAGTACCTGACTGACCCTATCGGTAAGAATTCTATTGATCTCCTCTGGCATCTTTGTGTTGAAACTTCTCAGTCCAGCCTCTATGTGAGCTAGTTTGATATGCAATTTACTTGCAACAATGGCTCCAGCTAAAGTTGAGTTAGTATCGCCATATACCAAAACCCAATCAGGCTGCTCTTTTAGCACCACTTCTTCGATTTTTTCTATCATCTGCCCTGTCATTGCACCATGGCTCTTACCACCAATGCCTAAAAAATAGTCTGGTTTTGGTATCTTCATCTCATCAAAAAAAATATCGCTCATGTTTGCATCATAGTGTTGACCAGTATGGACTATGGTCTCACTAATATTTTTATGTTTTAAAATCTCTCGACTTATAGAACCAGCCTTAATAAATTGTGGTCTTGCCCCTAAAATTGTTACTATTTTCACTACTCTAACTCCTCATAAAGTCTATATAACTTAACTTCTTCCATATGCCAATTATACCTCTCAAGTACCGCTTTTTTACCATTTTTGCCCATCTCTTCTGCCTCTTTTGGATTGTTGATGATATAGCTTATCGCCTCCGCTATGGCTTCTGGACTGAGTGGGTCAACACATATTCCACAATCACTCTGCTCTACTATCTCTTGCCACAACTCTATATCTGAAGATACAACAGGTAGTCCTGCAGCCATATACTCAAACATCTTTACCGGTAGTGCATCTAAATAGTTGCTTATTGGGTGCAGGGTAACTACGCCTGCTTTAGAACGACTCAAGATATCCGCAACATCTGCTCGATCTAAAAAACCAAGCTCATTAACACTACTCCACCCCTTATAGGCTCTAACTTCAACCTCCACACTCTGCTCACTAAATCTTCCAGCTAAGTTGAGCCTTACCGTACCAATCTGTCCTATCGCTCCAACAAGCTCTTTAATGCCACGCACTTTTGCAATGGCACCTATGTAGCACACTTCATCTTTTTTCATACTCCACGCTGTTTTGTTTGCTAGCTCTTCAACTATGGGAAAGTTATTGATATCTACACTACTGCTATTGATATGTAAAAATTTCTCTTTTATGTATGGTGTTGCTGCTACTATAGCATCAAATTTTTTACAAGCATAACTCTCATACCAACCAACAGTTTTAGATAAAATTTTGAGTAAAAACTTATTTAGATATGGCTTGCTAAGTAGCTGTTTTGGCAGATCTTCATGGGCATCAAATATGACTTTTTTTCCAAGCTTTTTTAGCTTTAAGCCAACGGGCATAAGCTCTGGATCATGGAGGTGATATATGTCACTATCTAGCTCAACTGCTCTGTTGTAGACTTTTTTAACAGTTGTTGTCATGCGCGACACCCTGCTACCAGTTTTTGCACCGATATCAATTATGTTCACATTATTTTTCTCTTCATCACCAAGACCATCGGCCACCACCAAACTAACATTATAATTGCTAATCTTAGCTAGCGAACTACACTCTTTTATAAATATACGGGTGTCATATCTTGGGTGTGCTGATGTTAGATGGGTTATACTAGTTTTCATTTTTCTCCTTAGGCTAGTAAAATTTTTTAAGAGCTAATTGTATTTCTCTAAATACAGCTCTATAGTCTTAATCACACCTGAGTTAAAACTCTCATCAGCTTTTCAGCCAAGCACAGCTTTTTTAATTATAAAAGATTATTTTAGCCCTTCTTCTTTACAATATGCCATAATTGCCCCTACTCTACAGTTGTCGTAAACAGTTTTTTCCATAGCAATACTGCTCTTTTATCATCTCTTTCTGATAAAATTAGCTCCCTATTTCTCTCTTTGTCTTCTTCGCCTTGAAAAATAAAATCTTCAAAATTCATGTTTTTAAGAGACTCTGTACTATACACATCGACACTATTATCTTTGTAGTACTTAAAAGGAGTTGTTGTATCACTTATATAAACTTTTTTCTTTAAGATAAAAAACATAAGTTGATTCCCAAGTCCTTGTTGCCTTTTGTGATTTAACACACAAATGTCTACAGAATTGATAAAGTCAAGATACTCATCAAAACCCATGTATTCTAGTACCGGCTGGAACCGATCTCCAAAAATCTTCTCCCCCTCGTCAATAACATTATCAACATATGCCTTAGTGCCACCATAAGATAGTATCGAGTATATCTCTATATCTCTATTGCAAAATTTTTCAAGCAATTCAAATGCTTCTATATGCTCATTTGAAGGATCGGCTGAATTTCCTACAAGAACTCTTATCTTACCCTCACTCTTTGGTGTCGATAACTTTGTTATTCTGTCTATATCCACAGGACTCGGATACCATACTTGTGCCCACCGTGCATTACTTTTATAAACCTCTACGATTTTATCGTAATCACCCTTAATGCAAGAAGCAATCAGTGGTATTCTCTTTATTGTCCAATGCCTTAAAAGTTCTATGAAATTATCTTTTATGGAGTTAGTTTTGTATTTATAAAAATACACATCTGCTCCCCATGGAATCCAGACCATTTTGTTAAATACACTAGGATAAAAAAGAATTAAAGTCGCCATCAATACAGGCTTATTCAACTGATGCATAAGCACCTGCTCTGCTTCTTCAAATCTTTTTTTATAGTTAAAAAAAATATTTCTACTTTGCGTTACAGTACAATTGTTTTGAGAGTTATAAAATTCTACAAATTTACTCTTTTTATTTGCACACAAAATGATAAAGAAATGTTCATTCTCATCAAAATGCTCCCTGATAAAACTAACAAACTTATGTGTGTAGGGTCCATCACTAAATATATGTAAAAATTTATACTTGTTAATCACTTTTTCACTCCGCTTGCTAAACTATAGTACCAATTGAATCCATATATTAATAATAATATTGCTAAAACTACATAAATCACTAGAACTTCCTTTAGAGGCATATTTAGAATACCTGCTCCAATTACAAAAGGTAATATTCTTACTAATGTATACATTATTTCTAAAATAAAAGCTTTTTTTTGTTGGTTGTATATATGTGGTATATTTGCAAATGGAGATACTACAAACACAAAGAGGAGCCAAGGAGCCAAAATTTGTATATATTCACCAGCTACCCTCCACTCCTCACCAAAAACAAATGCAAAAATATCATCTATAAATATAAATACTGGTATCATAGGAATTGTAAAAATAATCAACTTTTTAACCGTGGCTACAAATAAAGTTTTTATCTCTCTTCCCTGCGCATGCTCTTCTGCCATTTTTTGCCCCAAGACATTAAATATAGAGGCAGATATTAAAGACAATGGTGCTTGAATAATTTTTAATCCAAATGCGTATAGTCCAAGAGTATAGCTACCGTAAAAAAATGGGATTAAAAATATTGGTATATTTGCTGAGAGTGTATTTAGAAATGTATGTGGCATACTATATTTTGGAAAATTGATATACCTTCTTGCTAAAGCTTTCATTTTAGATAGTGATGGTTTAAGTTTTTTAGCCTTAAATGATTTAAAATTAATATATAGCATAGTCAAACTAGATATAAAATAGCCAAGGATAAATCCAAAAATTAACCCTGTTTTAACACTAAGTAATGTAATCAATGCGATACTTACAATTGACTCAACAGTTGTTTTAATTACTCTTTGAGATGACATTAGTTTATAGTTTTTTATCCTATTGTTGTATCTATCAAATACATTATTGAACGCTATAAATAAAACAGTTACTGGCAGTAGATAGTAGATATAAGAAAATTGATAGATAGTGTTTATGCCGACCATAGCAACCATGTAAAATAGAGAAACCATCAAAGACAGCATAAGAGATAAGCAAACCAACTGATAGCCTGTGCTATTTCTTTTAGGTAAAATTATGCTTAGTTCATACTTAGCAGTGGTTAATACAGCCATAATGCTAACGATGCCAATAAATAGAGCTAATGCACCAAAATCTTCTGGTGTGTAGAGTCTTGTGAGTATTGGGCTTATGGCTATGGGGATTGCTTGTGCTATTGTTGTGCCTGTCATAAGCGTTAATACATTGCGACTAAATTCTGATTTTGGTTTTAATTTATTGAGCATTTTTTAGCTTTAAAAATATAGGAAACCTAGGCTTTTTGTATTTTGTTAGTCCTTTATGTTTAAAAAGAACTACAGAGCCTATGGCTGGTGGATCTGCTCTTTGTGCATCTGTAAATCCTGAACCTATTTTAAATAGCAAGCCACTATTTAGACGACAGCGTAATGCTCCAAGTAGACCTTTGTACTTGCCCCTGCCTTCTATGTACTCTACTACACGACACTCACTATCTTGGTAGCTTGTAATCTTTAGAGCTCTTGATGTTCTTGAGGCTATATAGGGTGCTGTTGGATCACGCACTACTACACCCTCACCGCCTTTAAGTTTCACCTCCTCTATGAATGCATCTAAGTGTGATCTGTCTTTTATGGCTATCTGAGGAGTGCGTTTAATAATATCGCTCTCATACGGCTTAAGCTTAGATAGTCTCTGAAAAAGATCACCATCTGTATCTGGAATCTCAAAGATATAGTGAGCAATATATCTCCAGCTATCACTTGGCACCTTATCTCTAACTACAGAGCTGATATATTCAAAATCACCCCTTTGGCTCCAGAGCTCTCCATCTATCTTAAATGGTGGATATTTTTCTGTAAACCATGCTGGTGCATGGATAATTTTGCCGCCCCTACTTATGAGGTTTTTACCATCCCAATAAGCTCTTATGCCATCTAGTTTTTCGCTCATAACCCAATCTGTAATATTTTGATCTTTATAAGTTTTAAGTAGCAATAGTTCTGGTTTAGCAGAGTGTAAAAAAGTACAGATCAGTAGAAGTAGAGCTATCTTGATCACAGCAGTGCTACCTCTAACTCTTCTTCAAGCAGTCTGTATCTAGCAAACTCATCTTCTGCCATATTGTTCTTAAATTTTAATGTATTTCCGCCTATGCCGACCCAACCTATGCGTTTTGCAGGTACACCTACCATCAGTGCGTAAGGCTTAACATCTTTGTTGATCACTGCACCACTTCCTATGAGTGCATACTCTCCTATGGTTACACCACATACTATGGTAGCGTTAGCTCCTACAGTACACCCTTTCTTCAGTAGTGTCTTTTTAAACTCGTCTCGTCTAACTATAAAAGCTCTTGGATTTATGACATTGGTAAAGACCATTGAGGGGCCTAAAAATACATCATCTTCTATCTCTACACCTTCATAGATAGAGATATTGTTTTGCACCTTTACCCCATCTCCTACTATCACTCTAGGTCCAACTACACAGTTCTGTCCAAATGAGCAGTTATTACCTATGGTTGTATCATTTAGTATGTGACAAAAGTGCCATATTTTACTATTTATGCCTATGTTTGCACCCTCATCTACATAAGCTGATGAGTGGATATATGGTGGTTTTGGATCCATTTTTATGCCTCTTGTTTATAAAGTTTTTGCAACATAAGCTGTATAGAAACTCTGTTGTTAAACTCATTTTTATTGATAGTGTAGCTGCATGTAAAGTGACCCTCTTTAGGCTTCTCTACCCTATGATGGAAAGCTATAAGATTAAGATTTTGTTTACCCTCTTGAAGTTCAAGATCTACTCTGCTATGGTTTTTCTGCTCTCCCATATAGCTAACAGAGAGCACTTTTGCATCTTTTGCCAAAAAAACAGGGCGTGGATTTGCCTCACCATATGGCTCAAACCTATCGAGTATATCTAGTAACTCAAAATCTATACTCTGTGCATCAAGCTCACCAAATATCTGCTCTTTTAAGATAAAATCATCTGCTCTAAGCTTTAGAGCTTCCATGTTAATAGCTACTCTAAACTGCTCCAAATTATCTATACTCAATGACAATCCAGCTGCCATTTTATGCCCGCCAAAACGATCTAGCAATCCATGTTGTGTACTCATAAGAGAGTAGAGATCTATGTTGGCTACGGATCTAGCGCTACCTTTAGCGATACCATCTTTGATACTCAGTACAATAGCTGGTCGCTCAAATTTCTGTGCTAATCTTGATGCAACTATGCCAACAACACCCTCATTCCACCCCTCTTGCGCCACTACGATAACTCTATCGTTGCTATCTATCATCTCGATAGCCTCTGATGTTGTATCAGACTCTATCTCTTTTCTCATGTTGTTAAGATGTGTGATCTGCTCAAACTTCTCATAAGCACTCTGCTCATCAGATGAGAGTAGAAACTCTAAAGCCAAGCTGGCATCTTCAAGTCGTCCAGCTGCGTTTAGCCTTGGTGCAATATTAAATGCTATATCTTCAGAGCTTAACACACTCTTATTGAGTGCTTCACGGATGATAACAAAACAGGGTCTATCTGATCTGCTCATCTGCTCCAATCCTGCTTTAAGTATCGCTCTATTGGTACCTAAAAGTGGCATAATATCTGCTACTATGGCTAGCGATAAGATCTCAAGAAACTCTGACATATCAACATCAGATTTTAGCTCTTTTTTTACAAGTGCCAATAATAACCATATGACTTGAGCACCACATATATCACTAGTTGGATAGTTATCATCATGCTGCTTTGGATCTACTATGGCATAGGCTTCTGGTAATATCTTTGGGGGTGTATGGTGGTCTGTTATGATAAGGTCTATGCCGCGCTCTTTGCATATTAGAGCTGCATCTACTGCAGCTATGCCATTATCTACTGTCACTATAAGGTCTGTGTCTATGCGCTCTAGCAGACTAGGCGATATGCCATAGCCATCTCTAAAACGGTTTGGGATGATGGCATCTACTCTATGACCTATGCGTCTAAAAAATAGCACCGCAATAGCTGTTGCACTCACACCATCAACATCATAATCACCAACTATAGTTATGCTCTGAGATAACCTTACAGCCTCCGCAATACGCCTAGAGGCTTTTGTGCTATCTTTGAGAAGATGGGGTGGATCTATATCACTTAACTTAGAGAATTTTCCATCAAAACGCTCAAGTAGTTTAGATAGGAGTCTATCTTTGTTAAGTAGATGAGACTGCACGGATTAGTGCACTTTAGAGTGATTTAGAGCAGCTTCAACAAAAGCGGTTATGGCTGGATTTGGGCTCTGAAGTCTTGATGTAAACTCTGGATGAAACTGTACACCTAAAAACCAAGGGTGATCATCTATCTCAACCGCCTCAATAAGTCCATCAGACTCACCAGTCACGCTCATGCCAGCTATCTCTAGCTCATCTCTATATGTTGGATTTGCCTCATATCGGTGACGGTGACGCTCATGTATCTGCTCCGCTCCACCATAAGCCATCTGCAACTTAGATCCATCTTTAGTATCACAACCATACTCACCAAGCCTCATAGTTCCTCCCATGGCAGATGAGTGTGTGCGCAACTCAACTGAGCCCGACTGATTGATAAAATTCTCTATAAGATATATCATAGGGTGTGATGTTTTAGCATTAAACTCTATGGAATTGGCATCACTATAGCCCAACACATGTCGCGCATACTCTACAAGAGCTAACTGCATGCCAAGACATATGCCAAGATATGGTATCTTGTTTACTCTAGCATACTCTATGGCTCTGATTTTCCCCTCAACTCCTCTAGAGCCAAAACCACCAGCCACCAGTACGCCATCACACTCCGATAGCAGTGTTTGAGCATCAGAGACCTCTATATCTTCACTATCGACCCAACAAAATTCTACTTTTGTATCTAGATGTGCGCCTGAGTGTATAAGTGCTTCTATAAGAGACTTATATGACTCTTTAAGTTCTAGGTATTTACCTACAAAACCTATAAGCACACTCTGCTTTGGAGAGACTATCTTCTTAACAAGCTCATCCCACATCTGCATATCGGGAGATAGCTCACCAAGTAGGAGCTCTTTAGCGATAGGTGTCAAGATATTTTGCTGCATAAAGCTTATAGGGACTGCATATATACTAGCAGCATCTAACGCCTCTATGACACTATCTTGAGGCAGATCACAAGAGAGAGCTAGCTTCTTTTTGAAACTTTTAGACAACTTAGCCTCACTTCTAGCTATGATCATCTGAGGTGTAACGCCTATACGACGCAACTCTTGAACTGAGTGTTGTGTAGGTTTGCTCTTGTGTTCTCCTGCAGCTTTTATGTATGGTATCAGTGTAACATGGATAAAAAATGTCCCCTCAACCTCTTTGTCATGTTTCATGAGACGAACAGCCTCTAAAAATGGCTGCCCCTCTATATCTCCAACTGTACCACCAAGCTCAACAACAAGTATATCTACACCCTCACCAGCTTTTTTTATACGATCTACTATCTCATCTACTATGTGCGGTATCACCTGTATGGTCTGACCAAGATACCCACCTGAGCGCTCTCGTTCTATAACAGTGCTATAGACCTGCCCTGTAGTAAAGTTACTTCTTTTTAAAAATGACTCATCTAAAAATCTCTCATAATTGCCTATGTCAAGATCGGTCTCTGCTCCATCTTTGGTCACAAAAACCTCTCCATGCTCCAATGGGCTCATAGTGCCTGGATCAACATTGATATAGGGGTCGATCTTAAGCATGCCAACACTTTTGCCTGAGTGCTTTAGCAGTGCTCCGACACTAGCGGCTGTAATACCTTTTCCAAGTGAACTCAACACCCCACCAGTAACAAAAATATATTTGGTCATTCTCTTCCTTAACCCTCATAGTTGTGTAATTATATCTAAATCATCTGGTATACTTCAATAAGTATTTTATAAAAAGGAGTTGTTTTCAGATGGATAGCCCGCTACACTACGCCGTAACTGCACTTGCTATATCGGTAGTTCTCAATATCATCTTAAAACGCTTTGGCATATCACAGGTCATAGGATATATACTAACAGGTACTATCATAGTCTACGCTTTTGATCTACATCATCTAAAGTACTCTCACACACTTGAGCAAGTAGCAGAGTTTGGCATAGTATTTTTGATGTTTACCATAGGTCTTGAGCTCTCTCTTCCTAGATTAAAAACATTAAAAAAGATAGTCTTTTTTAATGGCGCGCTTCAAGTAAGCATAACAGCTCTACTTGTATTTGTGGCTTCACACTATCTGTTTGGCATAGGCTTAACCTCATCGCTCATCATAGCCCTCTCTTTTGCACTCTCATCCACTGCAGTTGTCTTAAGCTACCTCAAAAGCTCAAAAGAGATACATCTACCCTACGGACAACGCTCTATGGGTATACTTATATTTCAAGATATAGCAGTTATACCGATACTTCTACTTATAGGTTTTTTAAGTAGTGATGGCGCAGATTGGCAGAGCACACTTCTATACACACTTCTTAGTGCTACTGTGATCTTGTTTGTACTCTTCTTTGTTGGCAAACCTTTAATGAACTACCTTCTGCATTTTGCAGCCGATAGTGGCGTAGAGGAGCTCTTCTTGGGCTCCGTGCTTGTCATAGCCATAGGTGCATCTTTGTTTGCTGATCTTATGGGGTTCACCTACTCTTTAGGAGCTTTTATAGCTGGTGTCATAGTTGCTGGAACTGCATATCATCATAAAGTAGAAGCAGATATAGCCTCCTTTAAAGATCTACTTCTAGGTGTCTTCTTTGTAACTGTTGGTATCAAGATTGACCTTGGATATTTTGTTGAACATGCATTTACAATCATCGGGCTACTAGTTGTGGTTATGGCTCTTAAGGCAGCTATTATCTACACCATAGTACGACTTAGTAGCGCTAAGCCAGTAGCTCTGAAAACTGCATGTGCTATCTCTCAATTGGGTGAGTTCTCTTTTGCTATCTTTGCACTAGCCTCCAATGCAAAACTGATAGATCCAGCTCTTGAGCAGACACTCATCATGATGGTTGTGCTCTCACTAGTGCTCACCCCATTTTATCTACACCGTATACACCCATACATAGCTAAAAAGTTCCAACAAAAGGGGCTCTATGATGATCTAGATCCCATATCGATGCAGCAACACCATGTTATAGTGTGTGGATACAGTACGGTTGGCAGATTTGTAGCACAGAGTTTAAAAAGTCAAGATATAAAGTATGTCATCATAGACAACTCACTAAAACATGTTAAAAAAGGGCTGGCAAAAGATGAACCGATCTTCTTAGGGGATCTCTCAAAACCAGCTATTGCAGAGGCTTTGCACACTGAAAATGCAGCAGCAGTCATAGTTACACTTGATAATGCTGAGAAGAAAAAACTTATCTGTGATACTGTCTTAAGTATAAATCCACAAGCAAATCTTGTTGTCAAGATAGTCTCACTTGAGGAGAAAAAACTGCTAGATGATCTCAACATAGACTCAATAGTCGATGGCAAAGAAGAGGTAGCAAAAACACTAGTAAAAAAATCTATGAGATGTAGAGTTAAGATATAAAAAGGGCGACTCGGGTAAAAAGGAGGGGAAAACCGAGTCGCGTATTATAAGGAGTGTATAAAATGGAACTCAAACGACTACACCTAGTCAATTGAGACAGTACAATTTTAACTACTCTCTTGTAAAACTAGCGTAAATAGCCGCGTGTATATTGATATATTGTGTTAGACTTAAGAAACATTTTTTGTGCTATCAAAAATATCTACAGCCATGCGTCCTATCATACAGGCATTATCTGAGCAGTATTTTAACTCTGCTAGATGTAGAGTAGCACCATATGGCTTTAGTAGATCTTCGATCTGTGAGCGTAGATATAGATTTGCACTTGCTCCACCCACTATGGCAAATCTTTGAGGTGGATTTGTTTTAAAATACTTTTTGAGCTTTCTCATGATATGCAAGGTTGCTATCTTCTCAAATGACGCAGCTATATCAGCATAGTCACTCTTATCTGCACTCTCAACAGCCAATCTCACAGCATTTTTAAGACCTGAGTAGCTAAATGCAAGTTCACCTCGTTTTTGTAGCGGAACAGTAAATGGGTAACTATCTCTATCTCCATCTCTAGCCAACCTCTCTATAACAGGTCCACCAGGATACCCAAGCCCCATCATCTTAGCCACCTTATCAAAGCTCTCACCAAAACTATCATCCATAGTGCTCATAACAACTCTCATTTTTGTTAGTGAATTAGCCTCTATAACTTGGGTGTGACCTCCTGAGACTAACAGAACTGTTAGTGGAAAGTTAGTGGACTCTTTTTCGATAAATAGTGAGTAGATATGACCATGTAGATGATTAATTTCTACAATAGGAATGTTAAGCGATATAGATAGTGCCTTTGCCATCATAATGCCCTCCATAAGAGTAACACTAAGTCCAGGGTTAGTAGTAACAGCAATAGCTTTTAAAGAGCCAAAGTAACTCCTGCACTCCTCTAGTATCATAGGTAAAGCTTTAGCATGTAGTCTTGCTGCTAGCTCAGGCACAACACCTCCATAGCGTGAGTGCTCTAGCTCTTGAGAGATCTTTTTATGAAAAATAACTCTTCTTGTCTCTATCTCTGTTATGGCAATGGAGCTATCATCACAGCTGCTCTCAATGGAGAGTATCACCGCATCATCTCTCGTATCTCTTTGTCTATTAAGAAGATATCATCAATAGTTTCTGGTAGCGTAGAGTAGTGCTCATAGGTCTCTAAAACCAGTTTTGATATATCGCCAAATGGTATCTGTGCCTCCACAAACTTATCTACAGCAACCTCATTGGCTGCATTGATGATGATGCCAGCGCGTGGCTCTTTAAGTAGCTCATCTTTGAGTCTCCATATAGGGTATTTTCTAGTCTCAATAGACTCGATCTCTAGAGCATTTAAACTAAGCAGATCTACACTGCCCACAATAGGCTCATCAACTTTGCCAAGAAGAGCATATGCTATAGGTAGTTGCATGTTTGCCTTGGCTAGATGAGCGGTAGTTGAGCCATCAGCAAAGCCTACAAAAGCGTGAATTGTAGAGCTTCTCTCTATGATGGCATCATACTCTATCTCCTCACCAAAAAGCCATCGCGCTTCTATGAGCTCATAAAGCTTGTTTGTCATGGTGGCACTATCTATGGTGATGCGTTGCCCCATGCTCCAGTTGGGATGTTTAAGAGCATCTTGCAAGGTAGCTTTTTCTGCTTTTTGTGGTGACACATCGCGAAAGGCTCCACCACTTGCGGTGATGCTCATCTTTGTAGGCTTTTTGCTCCTATCTAGCAGATATGAGAGTCCAAAGTGTTCGCTATCTATAGGTATAATCTTAGAACTATCTATAAATGCGCCTGCTACAACCAAAGACTCTTTATTGGCAAGTGCTACTGTTTTACCACACTCAATAGCCTTTAGAGTAGGCTTTAGCCCCACAAAGCCCACAAGAGCATTGATCACTTTGGTTGAGCTTGAGCTCTCAATAGCCTCCAGTATAGCCTCCTCACCTGCATACACATCAGAGTGATTAACCCTTGGTATATCATCTGCATTTGCTACTACTACTACGCGTGGATTGTGTACACCTATCTGATAATTTAGTAGCTCTATATTGTTACCTGCTACTAACACATCTACACTAAGAGAGAATCTTCTTACGATCTCTAGTGTATTGACTCCAATTGAGCCTGTTGAACCTAAAAGTATCATTATACCAATCCTCTAAGGAGTATCACCATCACAATGGTTGAGAAGAGATAGCCATCTATGCGATCCAACATACCGCCGTGCCCTGGCAAGATATCACCGCTATCTTTTACACCAGCAGCCCTTTTCAGGTAGCTCTCATACAGATCGCCAAAAATAGAGCTTATGCTAACGGCCAGTGTAATCATAATTGCCTTATCAAGATCTACTATATGCACTCCAAACCAGACACCAGCTATGGTTGCTATAACTACACCACCTATAACACCCTCTAAAGTTTTATTTGGAGATGTCTTGCTAAACTGGTGCTTACCGATAGTCTTGCCGACAATATAAGCACCTATATCAGTCAGCGCAACTACCACAATAAGCCACAACATAGCACTCATACCATAATCAAGATATAGTGTTAAAAAGAAGAGCATTCCAGCGGTCGGATAGGCAAATGGTAAAAATAACCGCCAATCAGTCTTTGGCTTATAGGCAGCATAGCTAGCAAAAACTACACCCATCAACACAAAAAGATCATCTGGATATGGATAGATTGCGGCAAGAAGCCAGATAATAAGAGCATAAGCAAATGATGAGTTGCTATGTAGTCCAAATAGCCTACCAGCCTCATAAAAAGCAAACATGTAGGCTATGCCAAGAGTAGTCCACACTAAGAAGAAGTTATCAATCCACCCTACAAATAGCACAAGCGCAACAAGCGCAACTCCTGTCAAAATCCTTGTTCTACTCTGTGATAATATACTCATAACCAACCTAACTTTTTAAAACAATTATACTATTTTACTCCTTTAGGTATAATCACAAAAAGATTACAAGGAGGCTACATGCCACTTTTAGAGAGTTTTGCTGTTGATCATACTATGATGAGTGCTCCTGCTGTAAGGCTTGCAAAGAGTATGAAAACACCGTGTGGTGACGATATAACGGTTTTTGACCTACGGTTTTGTAAACCAAATAAGCAGATATTGGGTGAGAGAGGTATCCACACACTTGAGCATCTTTTTGCTGGATTTATGAGAGAGCATTTAGATAGCAGTGGTGTTGAGATCATAGATCTATCGCCTATGGGGTGTAGAACTGGATTTTATATGAGTGTTATTGGGGCACCAGATAGACAAAATGTTGTGTGGGCTTGGATGGCATCTATGAAAGATGTTATGAGTGTTAAGAGTGAGCATGAGATACCAGAGTTAAATATCTATCAGTGTGGCACCTGCACTATGCACTCTTTGAAGGAGGCACAAGAGATAGCGAACTCCATTATAAGCTCAGGCATTACCATCATGGACAATAGCGACCTTGAGCTAGATTTTTCACAAGTTGAGAGGGCAGAGTAGTGAAGATTCTTATCCCCGTTGATTCAAAAGATCTAGATAGTGCAAAGCTAACAAACATTAGCGCTGAAGTAGACTGGCTCTGCATGGAGATAGTTGAGGCAAAAGTGGTCTCAAAAAAGATATATAGTAGCAGCAACGAGGCTCTTGAAGAGTGGGTTGATGCTGTTGTTGTATGTGGTGACTTTGAGCCTGTTATGGAGTTTATAGAGTCGCAAGTGATGGTACTTGTTGCTCACACTCAAAGAGAACTTGATGACATAGTAGAAGCATTTTTATTTAAGGAACTTATGGAGCTTGGTTTTTAAAGATCTCTATCTCTTAGTGGTTCTACTAAACTATTGCAAGCGATCTTATGCTCCATATCTATCTTTTTGTATCCAACAAGCTCACTCTTGCTAGCAAGCGTAGAGTCTCTGCACTCTTTTATGCTATTTAGATAGACTTTAAAGTTGTTGCGGTAAAGAGCCAACCTTGTCTTAAGTGCAATAGAGTAAGTTGTGATGATACTAGAGTTGTGAGTTAGACGATCTAGCTCCTTAAAGTACTCTAGAGTCCAAAGAGTTGGGTTTGAGCTTGGACTAAATGCATCTTGGTAGATGATATCAAACAGCCCAATTTGAGTAGCCACAAACTCTCTAGCATCCATAAATACTACCTCTATGCTGATCTGATCACTACTGTAGCTGCCAGTTGAAGCGATAGAGCTTATGATGTGACGCAAATCATCAAACTCTTGAGGATAGGCAAAGCTCTTAAGAGATGAAACAAGAGTGTGGTCTAGCTCTACAGATAGTATCTCAAGCTTCATATCTATAGAGTGTTGTTGCAGATAGTAGACAGTAGCAAGTGTGTTAAAGCCCAATCCAAAACAGATATCTAAAATCCGCACACTATCTCTGCCTTTAACTGCCTCCATAGCAGGTATAACATGCTTATACAAAGACTCACTCAATGCACCATCAGTTACAGAGTGATAGTGCTCCTCAAACTCTGCGCTATAAGCTGTAAAACTGCCATCTTTACACTCTATGCTATCTATCATCATCTACCCTTGATCTTCTCTAGCCACTCTTTAAGCTTAAGCTCAAAACCTATGCTGCTTAGCTCTACAAATCTGTGTGGCTCTTTAAGGTAGTTCTGCTTAACCCAACCACCGCTATCGTGTGGATACAGA
>JAMONY010000056.1 GCA_027066325.1 Helicobacteraceae bacterium
CGTTATATGCTATCGACAAACATAAAGGAAAAACATGAGAGTAGAAGAAATTGAAGAAAAGTTAATCTATGGTATTTCTACAAGAACCAAAAATTCTGATGAGATGAATCCAGAAACAGCAAAAATTGCTTCGATATGGCAAAAGTTTGATAATACCGTACAAGTAAACTATAAAGATGGTGAAAGAGTTTATGGGGTTTACTACAATTATGAATCAGATGCAAATGGTGAATTTGATGTATTGGCAGGATATGAAATACCAAATAACAAACTAGACAATGTAAAAATACAAAAAGGTAGATATTTGGTATTTGATAAAACATTTGAAGATACAGATGATAATACAAGAATACAAGCAATAATAGAAACTTGGGGCAAAATTTGGGAATATTTTTCAAATGAAAATTCTCAATACAAAAGAGTATACACAACTGATTTTGAATATTACAAAGGTCCTAATGAAATTGAAATTTATATTTCAATAGCTAAATAACAAAGCATATAACAAGTGCGAGATGACCAATAGTTTACCCTAGCGGGAAAATTATTGGTCATGACAACCGTTATCTCAGAAAGGAATATAATCTGAAGGCAATCCTCTCAAAGTAGAGATCATTCTCTAAGAAGAGGGTGCTATGCCTTGCTTGCAGATATGTTCTCCTCTTAGCCGCTTCTCTCTCATTAGGGCTAGATTTTTTCTGTGCGCCTCTGTTCGATCTGCTCTAGTGTGGTGCAGGTGTAGTAGATTGGTTGCAAATCTACAGCTAGCTTTTTTGACTCCGATAGCCTCTACTCTCCACTCAATATCAACATCATCAGCAACATCTCCAGATGGGTACGATTCATCAAACCCGTTGATATGTAACATATGCTCTTTGTGTAGCGAAAAATTACAGCCTACTAAAGTTACTCTTCGATCTAAAAGGGTGATGAGTGGCTTAAAAAGCTTTGGATTTAAATGTATACCTTGCTCTATATGTCTTGCTCCATCGCGTTGCAACTCCCATATGTGTCTAAAAAAATTCTGCTCTATCTTGTTGATTGTAATCTCTTCTGCTCTTAGCTTAGCAGAAAATTCTGCTTCAAGGTTTACCCGTCGCCCGCACAGTATCTGCTGTTTTTGTGCCAATGCTACATGAGATGCCACAAATGTACTGTATGGTAGACAGTCGCCATCAAAAAAGATAAGATACTCACCACTACTCATGGCTATGGAGTGGTTAAGAGCTACTGCTTTTCTCCATCCTGTATCTTCATGGTAGTAGTGTTTTATAGGGTAGCTATAGGAGCTATTGCGTAGTAGATCTGCTACCTCTTTAGAGTTATCATCTTCTGCAACAATAAGCTCAAAATCTCTATATGTCTGACACTCAAGAGCCTCTAAGATCAGCCTTAACGCCTCTGCGTCTTTGTATGTTGAGACTATAACACTTACAAACACTCTAATATCTTTGCTAGTTTATCAAACTGTTTTTTACTCGAAAATCTCTTCTCACACTCTATGTTAGCGGCCTTAACAATGCTACTTAATAGATCTGGATTATCGATAAGTTT
>JAMONY010000057.1 GCA_027066325.1 Helicobacteraceae bacterium
ATGTGTGCGCAACTAATAGCGATACGGCTATCGGTCACAATGTCCGTACGCCTTGCTTTAAGTGGCAGAGCAATACATATATTTGACATTAAGAGATATTTGGTATAAAATGTCACACTTACTTACTAACCCACTATCTTAACCATAGTGTAGAATCCCGCAACAATAGTCATAGAGGAACTTTTTAATGAGCGAAAATGCGCGTCCAAATGCAAGAAACAATAAAAACAAAACACATAAGCCAGTTAATGGTCATACAGTAGAAGATTTAAGAACTAAGAGCCTGGAGACACTTGTTTGTTTAGCAGAAGAGCTCAAAGTAGAGCACCCAAATGAGTTAAAACGCCAAGATATCATCTTTGAGATACTTAAATCTCAAACTGCTCAAGGTGGCTTTATCCTCTTTACAGGCATATTAGAAGTGATGCAAGATGGTTACGGATTTTTACGCACAGTAGATAAAAACTTTAGTGACTCACTCCATGATGCGTATGTCTCAAGCACACAGATTAAGCGTTTTGCCTTAAGAAATGGTGATGTAGTGACAGGTCAAGTACGCCCTCCAAAAGAGCAGGAGAGATACTACGCTCTTTTAAAGATAGAGGCTATAAACTACATGCCTCCAGAGGAGAGTAAAAAACGACCTCTATTTGAGAATCTAACTCCACTATATGCACTTGAGCAGCTAAAGCTAGAGTATCATCAAGATCATATAACAGGGCGTATGCTAGATCTATTTTCGCCTATGGGTAAAGGGCAAAGAGCACTTATTGTTGCACCTCCTAGATCTGGAAAAACAGAGCTTCTCAAAGAGATAGCCCACGGTGTAGCTCAAAACCATCCAGAAGCAGAACTGATGGTCTTGCTTGTAGATGAGCGCCCAGAAGAGGTAACTGACATGGAGCGTTCAGTCAAAGGTGAGGTCTATAGCTCAACATTTGATATGCCTGCTAAAAACCATGTAAAAGTTGCAGAGATGGTGATAGAGCGCGCAAAAAGACGCGTTGAGATAGGCAAAGATGTCATCATACTGCTAGACTCTATCACACGACTAGCAAGAGCTTATAACACAATCACACCATCTAGTGGAAAAGTACTTAGTGGTGGTGTAGATGCCAATGCACTTCATAAACCAAAAAGATTTTTTGGAGCAGCTAGAAATATTGAAAATGGTGGTAGCCTAACTATCATAGCAACCGCACTAGTTGAGACTGGTAGCCGTATGGATGAGGTGATATTTGAGGAGTTTAAAGGCACTGGTAACTCTGAAGTTGTACTTAGTCGTAAGATATCAGATCGTCGCATCTTTCCAGCTATGGACATACTCAAATCTGGAACAAGAAAAGAGGAGCTTCTCATAGGCGCAGAGATACTTCAGAAGGTTTTTGTATTGCGCTCTATGTTACACAAACAAGAGGATGAGGTAGATGCGCTTAGATTTCTCTACACCAAGATGAAAAAGACTGCCTCAAATGAGGAGTTTTTATCTATCATGAATGATGGATAATGAGGCGTATAGGGGTCTTTGATAGTGGCGTTGGTGGTCTTAGTGTCACTAAAGAGCTAATCAATGCTAGAGTATTTGAACAGATTATATATTATGGCGATACAGCGCGAGTTCCATATGGTGTTAAAGATCAAAACACCATCATCAGATACGCTCTTGAGGCAGTTGAGTTTTTTAAGAACTTTGAGATAGATCTACTTATAGTAGCCTGCAACACAGTCAGTGCGTATGCACTTGATGAGATGAGAGCCCAATCTAACTTCAAGATTTTAGGTGTTGTTGAGCCTGGCGTTGAGGCTGTAGTATCAACAGACATATCTCTTGATGCGCAGATATTAGTACTAGCCACACATGCCACAATCACCTCAGGTGCCTATCAGAGCGCCCTACAACATAGAGGCTATAGTAATATAGCTGCAAAAACAACAGGTCTTTTTGTACCTATCGTAGAAGAGGGTCTGTATAGTGGAGCTATCTTAGATGCTACCATAGAGCACTATCTTAGTGCTTGTAAACAGCCCGATGCTATCATACTAGGCTGCACTCACTTTCCGCTAATCAAAGATCAAATTAGTCGCTATTTTAACAACAAAAGTCTCATTATACACTCAGGAGAAGCGATATCTATGCAGCTACTAGAGGAGTTTGGAGAGATAGATAAAAATCTCAAAACAGAGATCAAGCTTTTTGCATCACAAAACCCAGAGGCACTTAAGCAGACGGCTAAAGATTGGCTTACCTAATACAGTTTTTATCCCTCTTATGCTAAACTAGAGTAAAAATTAATCAAGGAGTAGGCACTGTGGATCAAAATTTTCAAGTGTTGGCACTAAAGTATCGTCCACATAAATTTGCTGATCTTATTGGTCAAGAGACCATTGTGCAGACTTTGAGCGCAGCACTAGATTCAGATCGTCTATCACATGCTTATCTCTTCTCTGGCTTACGCGGTTCTGGAAAGACCTCAACAGCACGGATATTTGCAAAGGCTCTAGTCTGTTCACAAGGTCCAACTTCACACCCGTGTGAGACATGTGAGCAGTGTGTAGCAGCAAATAGCAATAGACATCTAGACATAGTAGAGATGGACGCGGCATCTAGTCGAAAGATTGATGATATTCGTGATCTTATTGAACACACCAAATACAAACCATCTTTAGCATCTTTTAAAGTCTTCATCATAGATGAGGTACATATGTTAACTAAAGAGGCATTTAACGCTCTTCTAAAGACACTTGAGGAGCCTCCAGCTTATGTAAAATTTATACTAGCTACCACTGATCCGCTAAAACTTCCAGCTACTATATTGAGTAGAACTCAGCACTTTCGCTTCAAAAAGATCTCAACAGCTACTATATCTTCACATCTAGCACACATATTAAATCTTGAAAATATCACATACGAATCAGAAGCATTAGACATACTAGCAAGAAGTGGCTCTGGAAGTCTCCGCGATACGCTAACTTTGCTAGATCAAGCTATCATATACTCTAAAAACCACATAGATGTAGTTAGTGTCACTAAGATGCTAGGTCTTATAGATCCACAATTTTTTGAACATATCATGCAACTCATTTTAACAAAAAATACAGATGGCATAATCTTAGAGCTCAAAAACCTCGAAGAGTATGAGAGCGAAATGGTAGTTGATGAGTTAACATCTTGGCTTAAAGAGCGCCTCTATAGTGGTGATTTGAGATTTTCTATAGTGATGATGGAGCGATTTTTCAAGATATTGAGTGAAGCAAAGTCACTATTTCACATAAATGCTGATGACTCTTTTGTGCTAGGACTGCTACTGTTTAAGATGCTAGAGGCTATGAAAGTCAAAGAGATAGACCAGATGATAGAGTCACTAGAGACACAGGTACAAAAACCGCTAACAAATAGCTCAACAGACACAACAACAATCAAAGCAACTGTCGATAAGCCATCTACTCCAGATACATCTCTAGATCTATTTGAAAAACTATGTGCTGCCATCCATGATAGAAGCAGTGAGCTTGGAGAGCACTTTAGAGATAGCATATCATTTATATCGTACGAAGATGAGACTTTAGTCTGGGAGAGCTGCGCCACAGATGAGGCTAAAGAGCAGCTTCGGCACAACTATAGTGTAATCAAACAGTTGGTGCAAGAAGTGTATGGATTTGGCACCAAAATAAAACACAATGCATGCTCACAAGAAGAAGAGAGACCAGCTTTTATGCAAGAAGAGGCTCCGCAAAGTGGCTCAACCATCCAGACAGTACAGCTTGAGTCCACTACAAAACAGAGTCAAGAAGAGGTAGATAGTGGTGATATCTTGCAAGAGCCTATGGTTCAAAAAGCAACTGAACTCTTCAACCCAACAAAGATCACCATCCAGAGCAAAGTGTAGATGATAGATATTCGTAAACTACAGATCACAACCCCTACTCACACTCTTGTTGATATCTCACTCAAGATCAAAAGCTCATTAGCGCTAGTTGGTGAGAGTGGAAGTGGCAAGAGCTTAACCCTTAAGGCAATTTTAAACCTACTGCCTCAAAACCTTAAACTATCTAGTGATATCAGATCTGAATTTGATCTTGTACGAGGCAAAAGCATAGCATATGTACCTCAAAATCCCTTTACTGCCCTGTCTGCACTAACAAAAATAAAAAAACATTTTAGTGATAACTATGATCCTCAAAAACTCTTTAACAGAGTTGGGTTAGACAGATCTTTACTAGATCGATTCTCTATTGAGCTATCAGGTGGGCAGCTACAGCGAGTTGTATTGGCAATTGCACTCAGCCACTCTCCAAAACTACTTTTGCTAGATGAACCAACAACTGCACTTGACTCTAAAACAGCTCAAGTTATCATAACTCTACTCAAACAACTACAACAAGAGATGGGGTTTAAGATGCTCTTTGTCACTCACAACATCTCACAAGCCAAAGAGTTATGTGATGAAATATCGGTAATAAAAAAAGGGCAAATTATTGAGAGTGGGTCTGCTGCCTTCATCATAGACTCTGCTCAACATAGATACACCATAGATCTCATAGAGGCAAATTTCAAATACAGAGGCTTTAGAGAGTGAAAAAATTTTTTCTTGCAGTAATTTTACTAATGCTCATAGCAGTTGTAGTGGCTACTGCTATGTTTGTAGCTAAATATGGTCACAAAACCGAAGAGTTAGCAGAGTACAACCCACCTCAAACAACATACATATATGATCGCAATGGTAAAAAAATAGCCAATATCTTCGAGAGTGAAAATAGAGCATTTGTAGAGTTTGATGATATCCCACCACGAGTGGTAGAGGCTCTTTTAGCTATCGAAGATACAACTTTTTTTGAGCATAAAGGTGTGAATTTAGACGCTATTATGCGTGCTATTATCAAAGATATCAAAGCCAGAAAGCTGGTTGAAGGTGCTAGTACGATAACCCAACAGTTAGTCAAAAACACTCTACTTACACGCGAAAAAAAGATTATCAGAAAACTCAAAGAGGTAGTCTTTGCCATTAAACTGGAGATGGAGTTAAGTAAAGAGCAGATTCTTGAGAGGTATTTTAATGTTATCTATCTAGGACATGGCTACTATGGCATACGCACTGCTGCTATGGGCTATTTTCATAAAAGCTTAAAAGAGCTGAGCTTAAAAGAGATAGCCATACTAGTAGGTCTACCAAAGGCACCATCTTTTTATGATCCTACAAAGAACTATGAGCCATCACTAGGTCGCGCCAATGGTGTTATAAGTCGCATGTACTCTCTTGGCTGGATAGATGAGACAAGCTACAAAGAGGCACTAGAGGAGCGCCCAAAAGTGTACGATGAGACACTAACTCAAAATCAAGCACCTTATGTTGTAGATGAGGTATTGCGTCGTGCACAGGCGATATATCCCGATATAAGGTCAGGTGGATATACTATCTACACAACTATAGACCTGCCTCTACAACAGATTGCGCGTGATGCGATGAGATATGCATACGATCTTGCACTCAAAAGAACAGAGTATAATGAGAGTGCTAAAGAGCAGTTAAATGGTGCACTTGTGGCATTAGATCCAGATGATGGTGCAGTGTTGGCTTTGGTAGGTGGAGTAGATTACACTAAAAGCTCTTTTAATCGTGCAACACAAGCTATGCGTCAACCAGGCTCTGCGTTTAAGCCATTTTTATATCAAACTGCATTAGATTTTGGACTTAGTGGAGCTACAGAACTTATAGATATCTCTAGAACATATGAGTATGAGAGTGGAGATACTAATAAAAAGTGGCAACCACGCAACTACAGTAGAGACTACAAAGGTCTTATAACCTTACGAGAAGCACTAGTTCACTCTAAGAATCTAGCAACTATCAATATGGTTACAGACATAGGTCTTAGAGCCGTCATATCAGAACTTAAGCGATATGGCTTTACAGATCTGCCACATGACCTATCACTAGCGCTTGGAAGTGTCACTATGTCGCCACTAAAGTTTGCTGGATACTACACTCTCTTTGCATCAGGCGGAACCATCTATGAGCCACATATCATAAAAAATATTGACAACAAACTCAATAGCTGGCAAGCTACCACAACTAGCAAGGATGTGATAGATGAAGCGCAAGCATACATCATGACTACAATTTTACAAGATGTAGTTAGACGAGGAACTGGTAGACGCGCTAAAGTAGCTGGTGTTGAAGTAGCTGGCAAAACAGGTACAACCAACAACTCCGTTGATGCATGGTTTGCTGGATACACACCAGACCTTGAGACCATAGTCTGGTTTGGTAATGATAACAATACTCCTATGTACAAAAAAGAGACAGGTGGGCGCATGGCAGGACCAGCCTTCTCTTACTTCAATACAGAGGCTCTTAAGCTATATCCACAAATGAGCAGAAAGTTTAAAGTGCCTATAAATATAAGAAAAATTAAGTATAATGGCAAAGATGAGTATTTTACAGATACTTCACCACCACCAAAACCTAGCAACTCTGCAACTCTGCAAGAGTCGTTACTATTTTAGGAGCGTTTATGAAAAAGATTTTAGTTACATTTTTGCTACTGTGTGGACTAGTTTATGCAAGTCCATTTGATCAAGGGAAGACAAACTTCTCAATCACAGCCTCAAAAAATGGCTTGGACACCATACTTGGCATAGGAGCAAACTTCTTTCTATTTGATGGTTTAAGTGTAGGAGCAGAGTATCGAGGAACTTTTGGCGATGATAACTCACGCAATGATATCAACATTCCAGTAAGTTACTACCTGCGCATACCAGGTCCAATCCGTCCATATGTAGGTGGTTTCTACAGAGTGTCGATAGACGACAACAAGAACAATGACTATGAGACATATGGAGGTAGAGTTGGTATCTCAACATCAAGAGGCAATGGCTATCTAAATGTAGGATACATACAAGAGTGGCAAAACCGTGGCGGAGAAGTGCATACTAACGGTCGCCCAGAGATATCGGGCGGTATTAGCTTTTAGTAGAGCTAGTGCTCTTGTTGCTTCTTGCCAAATGTTGCTTTTAAGCCTTCTATTAGCTGCTTTTTTTCTGTAGCAGATAGTATGGCATCGCGATGAGTAAATAGATATTGCGATGGTGGCATATCTCCATCTTCAAGCTCTTCTGCTGCCTCATCAGCATCATCATTCTCTACATATCCCCACTCAGAGATATTAAAATGCTCTCTACCTTCAGTAACATCATAGCTCAACAACCACGACACCGGTGCAACATTGCTATACCAAGGCCATACAGTCTCATTGGAGTGACAATCAGCACAACTTTGCATAAAGAGCTCTCTAGTTAAAGGCTTATCCCACTCTGGCTCTGCCAACACCTCTGGATTAACATGCTCTCTACCATACGGTATAACCTGTATAACTACAAACAACACAACAATATATAGAAAAAGTTTTTTCATTTAATGCCTTAAGTCAATAATTTTCGTAAAAGTATAGCGTAAAAAGTATCATTTTGATATAATGGCAAAAACTAAGGTAATTTATGAATTTTCTATACAATCCAAAGCACCATTTTAATCTAGCCAACCTATTTACTATGTTAAACATCGCAAGTGGCTTAACTGCAGTCTACTTTATCGCCCATCATGAGTTCTTTTTAGCTATCATTTTTGCTTGGATTGGGGGTATTTTCGATATAGTTGATGGCAAAGTAGCCCGCAAACTAAATCTATCTAATGAGTTTGGTATACAACTTGACTCATTTGCAGACTTTCTATCATTTGTGCTAGTGCCTGTATTTTTAATCTTTGAAGCGGTTTATGTTGAAACATCTGGTATTGTCATGTTAGTATGCGCCATAGTCTCTATATATTATGTTATTAGTGGCTTGCGTCGTCTTATACAGTTTAACATAGATGCAGTAGAGGGTGAGTTGTTAAGATTTTTTGTTGGAGTTCCTACGCCACTGGGAGCTATTTTGTTGTGGTTGTTATATCTTAGCTACATCTACCTACTTATTGCGCCGATATTTATTGCAGCTGCTATGGTAGTTGTAGGAGTATTGCTTAACTCTAGGGTAAAGATACCACACCCTTAAGGTCTTGTTGGCGATAGCACATAGTGTTAAATATCATAAAAAGTTGTGTAAATTTTGAGTTGTGTTAAGTGGTGGGTCCTGGGAGACTCGAACTCCCGACCTCTCCGTTATGAGCGGAGAGCTCTAACCAACTGAGCTAAAGACCCATATTGCTAGTACTAATTTTAAGAGTGAGATTATACTATCACAAACTTAAGAGCAAGCTTTAATGGAGAAAAATTTACACATTAAACCTAAAATGCATCACATCTCCATCTTGTACTATATACTCTTTGCCCTCTAAGCGCATCTTACCAGCATCTTTAGCACCACTCTCACCACCATGCTCTACAAAATCATTAAAGCCGATAACTTCTGCACGAATAAAGCCCTTCTCAAAATCATTATGTATCACCGCGGCTGCTTTTGGTGCTGTTGTATTTTTGTAGATTGTCCAAGATCTAACCTCTTTGACTCCAGCGGTAAAGTAGTTCATCAGACCTAAGCTATCAAAACCTTTTTTGATGATCTGGTTAAGTCCTGAGCTCTGAACTCCTAACTCTTTTAAAAACTCATCACGCTCATCATCATCTAACCCCACAAGCTCCTCTTCCATTTTAGCACATAGCTTAATGACTTGACAACCTTGACTTGCTGCATGCTCTAGTAGAGCTACTGTAGCGCTACTATCTTCAAGTAGTCCATCCTCATCTACATTGGCACCATAAATGATCTCTTTTGAGGTTAAGAGGCGTAGCTCCTGATTGAGTCTTGCAAACATGTCATCATCTATCTTCTCAAAACTTCTAGCTAGATTACCCTCTGCTAAATACTCTGCTAGCTCATCTGCAAACTCTATAAGCTTAGCTATGCTCTTGTCAGATTTAGACTGTTTTTGTAGTCTGCTTATGCGATTAGATAGAGCATCTATATCTGCCAATATAAGCTCGGTCTCTATGATCTGGACATCTCTCAAAGAGTCTATGCCGCCCTCTGTATGTACTACATTGTCATCTTCAAAACAGCGCACTATGTGCAGTATCACATCACTTTCGCGGATATTGCTCAAGAACTTATTGCCTAGACCCTCACCCTTACTAGCACCCTTTACAAGTCCTGCTATATCTACAAAATCTATAACAGAGTGCTGCATGCGCTCTGGTTTTACGATGGCTGCTAGCTGATCTAGTCTCTCATCTGGCACTGCAACAACTGCCTTATTTGGCTCTATAGTGCAAAATGGGTAGTTTGCTGCCTCTGCATTTTGTGCTTTTGTAAGTGCGTTAAAAGTGGTAGACTTACCAACATTTGGTAGCCCTACAAGTCCTATTGATAATCCCATTACAATCCTTTAATAAACTCTACACAACTGCGCACTCCAGCGCCCGTTGCACCGTGAGGATTTACACCCCAACTACTTTCACTATATGCACTTCCCGCTATATCAAAGTGCATCCACTTCTGCTTCATCTCATCATCTATAAAGTTATCTAAAAATAGCGCTGCTGTAATAGCTCCGCCATATGGCTTTGAGCCTACATTGCTCATGTCTGCTATCTCACTCTTTAGAAGATCTTTAAGGTAGTTGTTAAAAGGTAGCGAAGCTGCTAACTCTCCAGCATCTGAGCTAGCGCGACGGATATGGTGTTTTAGGTTTCCGCTATGACCTAAGATGCCTGTTGTGTACTGCCCAAGAGCTACCATACAGGCTCCAGTTAAAGTAGCAAAGTCAAATAGATAGTCTGCTTTTACGCTCTGTTGAGCATAGCACAACACATCAGCCAATACCAACCTACCCTCTGCATCTGTATTTCTCACCTCAATAGTTTTGCCATTTTTAGCCACTAAAACATCATCTGGCTTGTATGCATTGGCTCCTATCATATTTTCAACCGCACCTACAAAACCGTGCACCTCCACAGGCAATCCAAGTGCTTCAACAGCCTTTAAGATACCCAACACTGCACACCCTCCAGCTTTATCCATCTTCATAGTCACCATAGAGCTAGATGGCTTTAGGCTAAGCCCACCACTATCATAAGTAAGTCCTTTACCAACTAAAGTTATAACCTTTTTGGCATTTTTTGGTCTGTAGCTTAAGTGTATGAGGCGCGGCTTATGGACTGAGGCTCTAGCAACCGCCAACATGGCATTCATCTTCTCATCTTCTAAAAACTTCTCATCATACACACTGCACTCAAGCAGACTCTCCCTAGCAAGCTCAACAGCACAAGCAGCTAAATCTACTGGTGTCATATCATCTGGAGGAGTGTTGACAAGATCGCGTGTGTAGTTAGTAGCGCTACATATAGTAACTACCTCATCAATCAAACTCTTGGCTCTTTTAGACTCTAGATCTGAACCTATACAGACTTGCAGCACTATCTCTTTGCTACTTTTGTCACTTTTATATCTATCAAAACTATAAGATCCTAAAAGCATGCCAGTTACAATAGCCTTTAGTTCATCATAGCTACTAGCTTCTATCTTAACTCTTTTGTAGCTGTATGAGAGAAGATTAGATGAGGCTTTTGCGATAGCATCTCTGATGCTCTGCAAGTTAGACCTATCTGCACCAACATAGATTTTACGCATATCATGAAGCGCACAGATCTGTGACTGAGCTGCTTTAAATCCAGCGCGCTCTAAAATCTGCTCATCACAATAACCTAAAAGATCTTTTAAGCCCAACACAATAAGCTCCATATCTGCTACAGTGCTGTTGAAACTATTTTCTGATAACTCTACTCTCAAAATATATCCTAAATCGTAAAAATAAAGCAGATTATACAGTAGATCTCTTAGATTTACCATCTTTTTACATATATTGAGATAAACTACCGTAAATTATTTATGGAGCTAAGACAAAGTGAGTTTAAAAGATAACATAAAAGCTGTAAAAGATGAGCTAAATAGTGAAGAGAAGTTTTTTGAAAAGGCTGTACTTACTGAGAGGTTTGTAAAGAGATACAAAAAACCACTCATATCGATAGTTGTGCTCATAGTTGCCATCTTAATTGGCATGATGATTAAAGAGTACTTAGATAAAAGCAAAATAGAGAGCGTAAATAGTGCATTTACAAAGCTACAAACCAATGCCGATGATACAGAAGCACTCAAAATTTTAGAGCAGAACTCTCCTGCTCTAGCAGACGCTTTTAAGCTACATAGAGCTGTAGATAGTGGAGATATTGAGGCTCTAAAAAAACTCAAATCATCTACTGATAGCGTTGTAGCTGATCTAGCCTCATACACCGTTGCTGCATCTACCCAAGATGCAAAACAGCTCTCATCTTATGCCAATAAATCAGACGCTATCTATAGAGACTTTGCCATACTAGATGAGGCAGTTATACTGCTTAAAAATAACGAGATCTCAAAAGCACACATGCGCCTTAGACTTATATCAGAAGAGTCCATACTATATGAGAGTGCAACTGCGCTGATGCACTATGGAGTTAAATGAGACAGATATATCTACCTCTCGTTATTGCCACACTACTACTGAGTGGCTGTAGCTCAAAAGAGTACTACAGCACACCATCTACACTCAACGACATCAAATTATGCCAAGATGCTCATAACGCCTATGAGCTTGCGCTAGCAACCAATAAAATCTCCAAACCCAACAGATACAAGTGTACTACTGGTTCAAGATTAGTGTACACAAGTGCCTCTACTGCTATGTTAGAAGATGGCTCACTACTACTTAAGTCTTCTAAAGATAGCGCCAAGATAGCACCAGATAGTGAACTTTTAGCTTCTGATGAGAAGTGGTTGATCTATACAAACAGAGAGAATCATCTATTTTTTAAGTCTCAAACCAGTGAGCAGGTAGTTGAGTTTGAGTTTGATAAAACAGTTGCTAGTGCTGCTGCCAATGATAAGGTAGCAGTTATACTGTTTGCCAACAACAACATAGAGCTCTACTCATTAGCAGATAAAAAGAGGGTTTTTAGTCTACCAAATAGTGCGCCAACAGCTATTGACAACCGCATACCCGCACCAAAATTCTTAAACTCATTGGCTCTAGTAGCAACATTAGATGGTAAGTTTGTTGTCATAGATAGTGAAAAAAAAGAGCTTCTTAGATCTACAATCATAAGCTCTGAGCGTTACTTTGATAATATATTTTATCTACATATCATCAAAGATACAGTTGTAGCCGCCACGCCACATGCTATATTTGTCATATCTGATCAAGAGTCTAAAGCAGAATATAGCTTAAGAGATGTTATTTTTAATAAGAGTGGCATATGGATAACTACCAAAGAGGGTGAAGTGATCCATCTTGATGAAAGACTGCAAGTTATAAGCTCTAAAAAGTATCCATTTGCACACTTTTTGGCAATGATTTTCAAAGAAAATAAGCTATATCTGCTAGAGAAAAATGGATACCTCATTCTCTTAGATAAAGATCTATCGGATGAGCAGATCTACTCTGTACAGATAGATGATGGGTATGTTTTTGCCTCTGATAGTGCATTTTATTTTGATGACAAAAAGATAGACATAGAGTAGAATGTCAAAGCAGCTTGAGGCATTTTTAGAGTACATTACTGTCACCAAAGCTCTGAGTGCAAATACCATACAAGCTTACAAAAGAGATCTTGAGTTTATCGAAACAAAGACACAAAAAACCCTACTAGAGCTAGATACAGACCTTATACTAAAGAGCTTAAGTGATATTGAAAACCGAAAAACACTCAATCGCAAACTCTCATCACTCAACGCCTTTTTTGAGTTTATACATGCCCGTCGCTATAGTCCCAATAGAGTAAAATTTACGCTCTCCAAAGTCCCAAAAACATTACCAAAGTTTCTGGAGCTAGAGGAGCTAAAAAGAGGTATTGAGCTTATAGAGTTAAAAGATTGGATAGCTCTTAGAGATAGGGCATTAATCATGTTTTTATATGCTACTGGTGTGCGCATTAGTGAAGCTCTAAAGGTAGAGCTAGTAGACATAGACGGATCTTGGCTTAAGGTTAGATTTGCCAAAGCAGATAAAGAGCGTTTGGTTCCCATAGCTCAAGTTGCGATAGATATGATCAGAGCATACTTAGATAAAAGACCTCACTCTCATGAGAAGATCTGGCTCAACTACAGAGGCACTCCACTTAGTCGCATATCTGCCTACAAAATAGTACAAAAATATCTAGGAGTCTCACCACATGTGCTACGCCACTCCTATGCAACTGCACTGATTATAGGTGGAGCAGATCTTAGGGTAGTACAGGAGTTACTTGGGCACTCTTCGCTTCTAACAACACAGATCTACACTCATGTTCAGCCACACAACCTAAAACAGACTGTACAGAAGTGTCACCCGCTCCAGACACACTTGAGCTAAGCAGATAGCGGTATCTTTAAGATTGCCACACTCCCAAACCCACTACCTCTACTATGTAGAGTAAGTGTAGCACCTATGGCACTAGCTAGCTGCAAAGAGAGACTAAGACCCAAACCCGTACCTTTATGTCTGCTATTATTGGAGCTTTTTAGCTGCACAAACTCATCAAAGATAGTCTGTAGCTGATCTGGATCTATCCCTATGCCACTATCTTGCACCTCAACAATAGCTTGATTGTTTTGAACATAGATCTCCACTTTGACACCTCCACTATCGGTAAATTTGATTGCATTTGATATAAGATTGATCACAATCTGCTTCAAGAGTTTCTTGTCGCTCTGTATCACTATCTTACTATCTTGCTCCTCGATATATGCAGACAACTCCTTCTCACTTGCAAGTGGCAACAACATCTGCAAAGAGTCATCTACAGCATCAAACAGATCAAAATGGCTAATCTCTACCTCAAACTTACCAGACTCAATCTTAGCGATATCCAATATATTGTTGATAAGCTTAAGTAGATGCATAGCAGAGCTCTCTATCTTAGCAACACTATCTTGTTGCTCATGATTTAGCCCCTCGTACATTATAAGGTATTGTGAAAATCCTATAATGGCATTGAGTGGCGTGCGCAACTCATGTGACATATTTGAGATAAAAGATGTCTTAGCATCTGATGCCAATCTAATCTTACCTATAAGTTCAATACGCTCCATCTGTGACACTATCATCTTAACAACAGAGTCTAAAAATCTACTCTCTTGACTATCTAGTGGCTCCTTAAGATATAGATATCCGTATACGCTTGTAGTGTTTTGAGTAAAATCATGTATCTCAATAGCTCTACACTCCAGAGCAGAGCTAGGCTTGTGCTCTGCAAAATAGAGCGGATATGCCAACATATGCCCTACCTTATGTATAGATAGATCTATACAAGCTCTCTTGTCATCAAGCGCACTCATCTGGCTAAACAGTTCTGTTAGCTCAACAAATCTCTGAAGTCGTATATTATTTTCTTGAGCTAATTTTTGAAGTGTATTATCTGTTACTTTAACAAGATGGTTAAAAACCTCTGCTAGATGATAGGTCTCATCACTTGAGTTGACCTTAACCTGTGTTGTATAATCATGAGTTTTACTAATATACCCTGCTGTCTCTTTGAGCTTTAAGATTGGAGCTGATATATGTTTGGCTAATCTCTTGCTCACTAAGACTATAGCAACTGCTCCTATTATGGTAAGTGCTAACAAGTAGAGCAGAACTTTATTGATAAAATCTGATATATGCTGATCTGATATAAAGTAGACTAGAGTATGCCCTTGAAGTACACCCTTAAGCTTAACTTGAGTCTGTAGATCTGATCTAAAAAAATGAGAGCTTCTCAATACAGTATCTGTGCTATTTAAAATTGCAAAACTAACACCGCTCTGTTTAGGTACAAAATGTCTAAGATTATCAAGTGGATATTTTGCCACCAGATACCCAAGTGCTCGATGATCAAAACTAGAGTATATAGGCTGGCAGAAAAATATCGTCTCTTTAGAGATATATGAGTTGCTGCCATTGAGATCTAATCTAACCATCTGCTGTAACTTATCTCTCCTTGATGATGCCACAATCATACCACTATGATCTAGTGCCAAAAAGGTTACCGATTCGCTACTTAAACCCCTACTTTTTTGCTCTAGCGCTCTTGATATGCGGTGATCTATATCGGAGCTTATAAGATCATCAAACAGCTCAAGCGATGAGAGAAATTTTACCTGCTCATCAAGCCTATTTAATCTGCTATCAATAAGATTTTTTGCCTGTTGCGCCTGTAGTGTGTACATCTGATGTTCTTGCTCTATCATGTTGTTGCGTGCAAGAAAACTAAAAAGAAGTATGATTAAGATATATGGCACTATAGCAACTGCCATAAAAGCAAAAAGTATCTTGGAGTGAAGACTAGATCTAATACTCTGCACAACACTCATGCAGAAGACTTTAGTATAGATCTGATTTTACCCATAAGGTCAACAATATTAAAAGGCTTAAGTATAAACTCAGTGGCATTTAGCTCAAATACTTTTGCTCTAGTCTCTCTGTCTCCAAGAGCACTAAAAACAATAACAGGAACATCAATCTGTAGTGTAGGTAGCGCATGTAAAACTTCAAACCCATCTAGTACTGGCATCATTAGATCAAGTAACATCAGGTCTATATTGTCTAATTGCAATAGCTCTAAAGCCTCTTTTCCATCTGATGCCTCCAGAACCCTAAAGCCCTCTTTGAGTAAAATTTTTACAACTATTTCACGATTCATGATCTCATCATCTACCACAAGTATGCTTCTCACAACTACTCCTCATAAAGAATCTTCACATCTACATCAGCCTGAGAGTATGGAACATACGCCACCGCACCATCAACACGCACAACAAATAGTAGAGCGCTCTTTATAGATTTCTGCACAACTGGTGCTCGCCTACCCAAATAGTGCTCTTTAAGCCAATATCTCTTTAGCCTCTTTTGTGACATGCTAAAAATACTCTTCTCAAATCTTTTTCGCAATAAATTTTGTGCTTGGTAGTTTATAGGAGTAATGGCAACACCATCTATAAAACGCGCTTTTTTAAGGTAGATCTGCTTAATCTGAAATTTGCTTAGTTTATCGACTGGAAAGTTATGATTGCCCACAAGCACAAATCTCTCATCAGCTTGAATCAATATAGCAACAAGCAGTATCAATACAAATTTCAAACTAAAGACTCTAAAAAAGTACTGAAAATGAGAGTTTGATCTGGCTCTCATTGGTGTATGAACGCAACTGATACTCTGCTTTATACGCCATAGACTGAACTGGTCTATATGTATACCCCATGATACCTATCTGCTCATTTCTAAAAGCTCCCTCGTCTATCTCATAGCTCTCAACGCGTGCTACAATATCATGCTGTGGTGTCAAGTGATAAACGCCCTGTAGATAGAGCGCATAAGGTACACTCCAACCACTATCTACTTTACGCCCCCCAAGCTCTGCACTTATATCATAATCAGTATCTTCGTACAACAATGATAACAGATAGTAGTACGACTCTATACCACTAACGGCTTTAAAGTATCCTACATTTGCTTTTACAAATAGCAGATCACTCTCTCTCTCAACTCCAAAAGCTACATGTGTTTTTATATGCATATTGTTGTAGCTATCATCTAAGTCTTGATTGTTTTGTACTATAGCAGTGTATTCATCGCCACCATCTAGGTGGTTCTCATACTTTATTTGAAGACCTGTAGTATAGCGCGGATAGAGTATGTATGCAAGATATGGACTAGAGGCTGAATCGCGCAATACAGATATAGGCGTAAGATTCCAATATCCTACTGGAGTATTGAATTTACCTATACGAAAATCAAAGTTATCTCCATATGAGTAGTCAACATGCAGTCTCTCTACGCTTATGCGCTCGCTACTATCGAAGCTATCCCTTTTACCCCACTCTTTTACATAACTATCTTTGATTTCAAATTCTGCAAGATATGAAAATTTTGAGTAGTTGGCGTACGATATAAGAGCTATATCATCAATGCGAATACGGTTATAATTATCATTACGATTAATATAATCCAACATAACATATCCGCCTATATATATAGGAGAATTTGCCACTCTGATGCCGCTACCAATCTTGTACTCATCTGCCTTTATGGTAGTAGATAAGATAGATAACAAGATCAGTAATATACGCATCACGATAGACTCTTTATATCCGACTAGTCGTCATCGTTGTCATCGTCATTGTCGTCATCATTATCATTGTCGTCATCATTGTCGTCATCATTGTCATCGTCATTGTCGTCATCATCGTCATTGTCATCTTTTTTGTCACTATCGCTACTAGAGCTTCCATTACTACTGGAGCTAGCCTGACTTGAGCTACTGCCGTGATCATCATCATCACTTGAGCTGTTGTGACCCATACTAGAGCTGCTAGACATATTGTCACCGCTATGGTTACCATCACTTGAGCTACTGCCATGATCATCATCTCGCTTACCATCATTATCATCATCTACATCACGATCATCATCAACACCATCTGAGTCCTTATCGTGATCATCTTTACCATCATCATCATTATCATGATCATCTTCATCTTTGATACCATCATTGTCATCATCATCATCGTAGCGATTGACAACTCCATCATTATCATCATCTTCATACAGATTGATGATGCCATCTCCATCTCTATCCATATTGTCAATAGCTGTCTGGTTGAGATCAGGAGTTGTAGGGGTTGTGGTTGTGTTTGTATCTGTAGAGGTGTTGTTATCTACTACAACTATTGGTGTTGTGTTGTTGTCTACAACTACAGTCTGGTTTACATCTGGAAATGGTGCTATTGTTGCCACGCCTGTTGTGTTAATATCTACTACAAGTGGAGTGTCTACTACACCATCCATGTTGGAATCATTTATATCTGCTCTTTGAGTTGCTAGATCCACAAAGCCTAAATCAATCACACCGCCATTAAGCTGTATAAAACCACCTGTGCGATTGCCATCACTAAAAGCAACTGGCGTTATAACTCTATCTGGATTTTCTGCATTTGTGGTCATCACAACCGTACAAGCAGTGCCATCAACAAGCTCAATATTAAAGCTCTGCTTAGCAACATCTGCACCCTGAGTCATTGCCTTATAGTAACTCCCATCAGTACAGTAGACTTCCACAAGTGCCTGTGGAGCTTCACCTCGTAACATTGTTGCATTTTTAACTGACTCGTCGCTATTTGATGAGTCGCCACCACACCCTACTAATCCTGCACCTACTAGAAACGCTGATAATACTATTGAAACTCTTTTCATTTTAAAGCCTTTTATATTGATATAGTAAAATTGTAAGGTATAAAGATGAAGATCTTGTGAAGCTTATGAGAATGTAAAAATAGAGTGGCACTCTAGAGCTGTCCACACTAGAGTGGAACAGACTATAGTAGTTAAAGATTAACGCTTTGAGAACTGTGGAGATCTACGCGCTTTTCTCTTACCTGGTTTTTTACGCTCAACAACTCTTGAGTCTCTAGTCATCATGCCCTCAGGCTTTAAGATGGCACGGAAGCTCTCATCGTACGCAACAAGAGCGCGTGATATGCCGTGTCTTAAAGCATCTGCTTGTCCACCAAAGCCACCACCAAGTGTAGTAGCTTTAATATCAACTGATGAGTTCTGCTTAGTAAGTACTAGTGGCTGCATTACACGAAGTTTTTTAGCCTCTAATCCACCAAGCCATGCATCTAGCGAAAGACCATTTATGGTCACTTTACCACTTCCTGGTGTTAACCATACTTTTGCTATTGAAGCTTTTCTTCTTCCTGTTGCATATGTTGTTGCCATTCTAGCTCCTTATTTGCTTATCTGTGCAGTGTGAGGGTGCTCACTACCTGCATAGATTTTTAGTTTTTTTAGCAGTCTGCGACCAAGGTTTGTTTTTGGTAACATACCGCGTGTAGCTAGTTTAAATAGTTTTTCAGGATTATTTTCAAGAAGATCCATCATCTTAACACTCTTAGTGCTACCAAAATAGCCACTATGTGAAAAGTACTCTTTGTCTGCTATCTTGCCAGCACCTTTAAACTTAACTTTTGAAGCATTAATAATCACTACAAAGTCTCCACAATCTAAATGTGGTGTAAAATATGGCTTATCTTTGCCACGAAGCCGTACAGCCACCTCTGTGATAAGGCGACCAAAAGTTTTACCCTCTGCATCAATCAAAATCCATTTTTGATCTATCTGCTCAGGAGTTGCGATTTTTGTAAATTTCATTATCGTACCCTTCGGTTTTTTAAAAAGTTCAGAAGTATAGCCATATAAACTTAAGTATCACTTAAATTAAGCTTAGACTAAGTATAGTATCGGCTAGATATAGGGCGAGTTATCTGTTATAATAGAGTAACTACAAGGAGATCTATGCAAAATAGAAAAAATCTTGGTCTCAAAGAGCTTATAGCAATAGCTATTGGTGGCATGGTTGGTGGTGGTATCTTTACCATTTTGGGCATATCAGTCTCAATGGTTGGTGCACTTGCTCCATTTGCGATTGCTCTTGGTGGTTTTGTAGCTTGGCTGGCTTCTTATTCGTATGTGAAGCTTGGTCTTTACTATAAAGATGAAGGCTCAACATACTCATTTTTCAAGCGTACATTTGCCACCTCATCTATGGCAGCATCTTTCATAGGGTGGTGTAGCATATTTGGATACATTAGCACAATAGCGCTATATGCTTACACATTCTCATCATACATCATAAGCGGCTACAGTTTTGCAGATGATCCACTGATCAGAAAAGGGGTTGCAATTTGCATAGTGTGGGTATTTGCTATGGTCAATATCTGGAGTGTTAAAGGGGTAGGTAAACTTGAAGATATCATGGTCTACTCTAAGCTACTAATCTTATCTATCATATCTATAGCGCTTATCTATTTTGCAAAGGTAGATTTTAGCACATTTGCGCTCAATATACAGCAAGATTTTCAATCAACACCTCTAGTGAGTATCTTGATTGTTGCATCTATCACTTTTGTGGCGTACGAAGGGTTTGAATTGGTCATAAATGCTACCAAGGAGATGGAAAATCCAGACAAGAACATACCAAAAGCCATCTATGGCTCTATTGTTATAGTTACGCTCATCTACTTTATCATTGCTCTTAGTGCTGTTTTAGCAATTCCAACGGAGGCTCTAATCAAAAATCAAGAGTATGCGCTAGCAGCTGGGGCTCAAGATATCATGGGAGGCATAGGAAGAGATCTGGTAGTCATTGGCGCTATACTGGCAACTAGTAGCGCGATCAATGGTACTCTTTTTGGCTCATCAAGGCAGATGGCAAGAGTCTCAGATGATGGATATCTGCCAAACATACTCTCTAAACGAGCAAGAGGCATTCCTATGGTTGCAATCTTGACTATATCTACGGCTTCATCTATACTTATTGCTATTGGTGGCCTAAAGCTTATACTTGAGTTTGGAAGTATCACTTTTCTGCTCATTTCACTTCTCATAGCAGTTGCAAACTTTAAGATAAGAGATAAAACTAACTCCAATAAATATGTAACACTAATATCTATATTGACCCTTATTTTAGGCACCATTGCTATACTCTACCATGAGTTACTAGTAGATCCTTTGCAGCTAATCTTGATCATTTTACTCTATCTTTTTTTAACAGTTGGTGCATATGTTTATACAAAGCAAGATCAGTGGAGTAAGAGATGATAAATACGCTATAATTGCACCAATATTTTAACTGGAGAGATTTATGAGAGGTTATAAGATTTTTGCTGGAAGCTCAAGTGGAGATTTTGCAAAACAGATATGCAAACACCTTGATGTACCTCAGGCAAAAGCAGATATTAGGCGATTTAGTGATGGTGAGATATTTGTACAGATTGCTGAAAATGTAAGAGGTCGTGATGTCTTTATTGTTCAGTCAACTGGTGCGCCATCAAACGACAACCTAATGGAGCTACTTATCATGACAGATGCCCTAAGACGCTCATCTGCTAGCACCATAACAGCTGTTGTACCATACTTTGGCTACGCAAGACAAGATAGAAAAGCAGCTCCACGCGTACCAATAACAGCAAAACTTGTAGCAAACTTGTATGAGACTGCTGGTATAGATAGGGTCATAACTATCGATCTTCATGCTGGTCAAATCCAAGGTTTTTTTGATATACCAGTTGACAACCTATATGGATCTATCATCTTTCAACAGTATGTAAAAGATCAAAATTTTGCTGATCCAGTCATAGCTAGTCCAGACATAGGCGGTGTAGCAAGAGCTAGATATTTTGCTAAAAATCTGGGTCTCGATATGGTTATAATCGACAAACGACGCGAGAAGGCAAATGAGTCTGAAGTGATGAATATTATCGGTGATGTTGAGGGCAAAAATGTCATCATGATAGATGACATGGTAGACACAGCAGGCACTATGATCAAAGGTGCAGCAGCCCTAAAAGAGCATGGCGCTCAATCAGTTATGGCTTGTGCTACACACGCTGTCTTAAGTGGCAAAGCGTATGAAAATTTAGATAGTGGCGCACTTGATGAGTTGGTAGTATCAGACTCTTTGGTCTCAAAAGATCACCCAAAAATTAGAGTTTTAAGCGTGGCTCCACTGTTTGGTGAAGTGATAAGAAGAGTCTACCACAATGAGAGTGTCAATAGTCTATTTAGTTAAAGGTTAAGATTGAAAATACCACATATTAGAAATTTCTCCATTATAGCTCACATAGATCACGGCAAAAGCACACTGGCTGATCGTATCATTCAAGAGTGTGGAGCAGTAAGTGAGCGTGAAGTATCTGCACAGATGATGGATACTATGGACATAGAGCAAGAGCGTGGCATAACCATAAAAGCCCAAAGTGTTAGATTGGACTACATCAAAGACAATAAACACTATATCTTAAACCTCATAGACACTCCAGGTCATGTCGATTTTAGTTATGAGGTTAGTAAGTCTTTAGCCTCATCTGATGGAGCACTGCTGATTGTGGATGCTGCTCAAGGTGTTGAAGCTCAAACAATTGCCAATGTCTACTTAGCACTAGATAACGATCTTGAACTTATACCCGTGATCAACAAAATAGACCTTAGCGCAGCTGAGCCTGAGAGAGTTGCTGAAGAGATTGAGACTAGCATAGGCATCGATGCAACCGATGCCATAATGGTCTCTGCTAAAAACGGCATCGGTATACGCGAACTTATAGATGCTATCGTAGAGCGCATACCTGAGCCTGAAGGTGATGAGAGTGCGCCTACAAAAGCGATCATCTACGATAGCTGGTTTGATCAATATTTAGGAGCTTTGGCGCTTGTAAGAGTTTTTGATGGCAACATAAGCAAAAAACAGCGCATAAAACTTATGAGTAACTCTGATGAGCATGAGGTGCTCGATCTGCTCTATCCACACCCCATCAAAAAGATCAAAACAGACTCTATAAAAAGTGGAGAGATAGGTATAGTAGTACTTGGGTTAAAAGAGGTTAAAACACTCAATGTTGGCGACACTATCACAGATGCCAAAAACCCATGTGCAGAGCCTGTTGGTGAGTATGAGAGTGCTAAACCATTTGTATTTGCTGGACTCTACCCTATAGACACAGATAAGTTTGAAGATCTAAGAGACGCTCTTGATAAGCTAAAGCTCAACGATAGCTCTTTAAGCTATGAGCCTGAGACATCAGTAGCACTTGGATTTGGGTTTAGGGTTGGGTTTTTAGGTATGCTTCACATGGAGGTGATTCAAGAGCGACTAGAGAGAGAGTTTAACATCGATCTTATCGCAACAGCTCCATCTGTGGTCTATAAAGTGCACCTAACTGATGGTAGCATGATAGAGGTACAAAATCCTTCAGAGCTACCTGCGGTAAATTATATCGACAGACTAGAGGAGCCGTATGTGAGAGCTACGGTCATTACACCAACAGAATTTTTGGGCAACATCATAAACTTACTAGTCTCCAAAAGAGGCGCACAAACTAAGATGGACTATCTTAATGAGCAAAGAGTACTACTAGAGTATGAGGTACCGATGAATGAGATAGTTGTAGACTTTTATGATCAATTAAAATCTATCTCAAAAGGGTATGCTAGTTTTGATTATGAGCCTATAGAGTTCAAAAGTGCAGATCTAATCAAACTAGATGTTCGTGTTGCTGGTGATGTAGTAGATGCTCTTAGTACAATTGTGCCAAGAAGTGCGGCTGAGAGCAGAGGTAGAGCACTTGTAAAAAACATGAAAGAGATTGTGCCCAGACAACTATTTGAGGTAGCCATTCAAGCATCTATAGGCAATAAGGTCATAGCTAGAGAGACGGTAAAGTCTATGGGTAAAAATGTAACCGCTAAGTGTTATGGTGGAGATATCAGTCGAAAAAGAAAACTGCTTGAGAAGCAAAAAGCGGGTAAAAAGCGGATGAAAGCCATAGGCAAAGTACAGCTTCCGCAGGAGGCTTTTATGTCTGTACTAAAGATGGATTAAGCGATGAAGTGTCTACTGTGTGAACAGTATGCACTTACTCACATATGTAAAGAGTGTCAAAAACTGCACCTATTGCCATCTAGATACAAACGCAAGATACAGGGCAAGGTAAAAGTCTACTCATTTTATAGATACAAAGATATAGAGCCTCTGCTATTTACAAAACATACAGATCTGGGCTACTACATATACTCCATCTTAGCCTCTGTCTCATTTGCTATATTTGCTAAAGAGCTTGAGATAGATGGCGATGTTGCAGTGATAGCAGTTGATGATAGAGTAAAAAATGGCTACTCTCACACATCCATACTTGCTAGCTCCATGCAAAAAAAAGCCCTACGCTACCGAGTAGCCGCCTTAAGAGATTACTCAAATACAGTCTATAGTGGTAAAAATTTTCAGTACAGACTTCTTCATCCAAGAGAGTTTGTACTCAAAGAGTTTAAAGAGCGTAAAGTGATCTTAGTAGATGATATCTTAACAACAGGTCTCACACTAACAGCAGCCATAAACTCCTTAAAAGAGCAAAATAAAGAGGTGCTATTCTGCCTCACACTTGCAGACGCTCAAGGCAAATAGAGTCTATTTTCACTATATTTAGATATAATTCAAACTATGCAGATTTTACTACTAGAAGATGATCCCGTACTCTCAGATGTTATTGCTGATTATCTATCACAATACTACAGCGTTTTGTGCGCTTTTAGTTCAGATAGCGCCATAGAGCTCATAGATCTTCAACATTTTGATCTATATATCTTCGATATCAACATACCTGGCAAAAATGGCATAGAGCTACTACAGAGCCTAAGAGACTTTAATGATACAACACCTACCATTATCATCACAGCCTATACCGATCTAGATAGACTAACAAAAAGCTTTGATGCTAAAGCTCATGATTTTATGCGAAAACCCTTTGATCTAGAGGAGCTAAAAGTGCGCATAGAGAGCATAAGGCGTATCTTTCACATAGAACAAGAAAGCTCCATAACGATATCTAGCTCCATAAGCTACAATCCAGATCTTCACACACTCTATATAGATGATCACACAGAGACACTAAGTCCAAAAGAGTCTGCACTGTTGAGCTATTTTATCAATAACGCTCAACGAGTTATAAGCTCTGAAGAGCTTATGCAGAACCTATGGGAGTTTGATATGCAGCCAAGTGATGCAACTTTGCGCTCTCACATCAGACGACTTAGAGAGATGGTTGGAAAAGAGAGCATCTGTACTATCCGTGGTGCTGGCTACATGTGGAACACCAAAACAACACAATGAACAGACTAGAGAAACGCTCTTTTTACTCATTTGTCGCTACCTATATTGCCTCATCGCTACTCTTTGTGTTGCTGGTTGGATTTTGGTACTATCAAGCCCAAGCGGCCTCTTTAAAAAGTAGCGAATACTATAAACTTCAACATATAGCAGATAAGATATCTGGTAAGATTATTTTAGCTCACATGAGTGGAGTAGAGCTTGACTTAAGTGTAGATCAGAGTGCAAATTTAGCTCTATATAACAGTAGACTAGAGTGTATCTATGGGGAGTTAAAAAGTGGTGTGTCTGTTAAAAAGGGTGGATACTTTGAACAAAATGGCTATAACATTATAGTCTCAGACTCTCCACAACATCACTTAGGGGTATATCTAGTGGCAGTAGAGTCAGATAACCTAGCCAATAAGGTCTCAAGACTACAAGGGGTTGTCATACTTACCATGGCAGGTGCTTTTCTTTTTATATGCATCATTGCTTGGTTTCTCTCGCGACTATTTATGCGCCCAATTCAAGAGAGAGTTAAACAGATAGAGCGTTTTATCAACGACATAACACATGAGCTAAATACTCCAGTTGCTGCACTATCTATGTTAAGCTCTCAAGCCCTAAAAAATGGCAAATATACAGAAAAATCTCTGAAAAATATTGCTATAAGTACACGACAACTGTATGATATATATCGCTCACTAACATACATCAACTTCAAACAAGAGCTTCTAAGTGATACAAAGGTAGATCTTCAAGAGGTTGTATTAAAAAGTTGTGAGTATTATGACTTCTATCTGCAAAGCAAGCAGATAAAACTAAAGATAGATACAGAGCCACTAGAGTACACTATAGATAGAGATAGAGCACTTCATCTGTTCAACAACCTCATAAGCAACGCTATCAAATACTCGCCACCACAAACGCAGATAGAGATCACGCTAAAAGATAACTACTTCTACATCAAAGATGAAGGCATAGGGATAGATAAAAAAGATCAACAAAAGATCTATGAGCGCTTCTATAGAAATACAGAGTATGCCGGTGGTTTTGGTATAGGTCTTAGTGTAGTAAGAGATATATGCAATAGGTACGATATCCTAATAGAGATTGAATCTAGTAAAAATAGTGGGACTATGTTTTTATTGAAATTTAATTTTTAGTAGTGTAGATCTGGCGGACAGACAGGGATTCGAACCCTGGGAGGTATGACCCTCGCTGGTTTTCAAGACCAGTGCATTCAACCAGCTCTGCCATCTGTCCGTAGTTGTATTAAAAAGTGGAGGCGCCACCCGGACTCGAACCGGGGATCAAGGATTTGCAATCCCATGCCTTAAGCCACTTGGCTATGGCGCCCAAAGGTGGTGCCCGGAGCCGGACTTGAACCGGCACAGTGTTACCACCGAGGGATTTTAAGTCCCTTGCGTCTACCAATTTCGCCATCCGGGCTTCCTCAGGTCAGACCTCTGGTTAAAGTCTCAACTGAGCCACTTTAATTATGGAGCGGGAAACGAGGTTCGAACTCGCGACCCCAACCTTGGCAAGGTTGTGCTCTACCACTGAGCTATTCCCGCACATATTAGTGTTTGTGGAGCGCAAGTATATCAAAAAATATTTTTCTTGTAAAGCTTTTTGCTCACAAAAATGCTATAATCACAAAAAGAATATACAAACAAGGACATAGATGCGTAGCGACACTATCAAAAAAGGCTTTGATCGTACTCCACACAGAAGCCTATTGCGTGCAACAGGACTAAAAGATGAAGATTTTGATAAACCGTTTATAGGCATAGCAAACTCACACATAGATATAATACCAGGGCACTTCTTTCTACAGGAGTATGGACGGATTGTAAAAGAGGCAATCCGCGAGGCTGGTGGTGTCCCATTTGAGTTTAACACTATCGGAGTAGATGATGGCATAGCTATGGGTCATGATGGTATGCTCTACTCTCTTCCTAGTCGTGAAATCATAGCAGATAGCATAGAGACTGTTATGAACGCACACAAACTAGATGCTCTCATCTGTATACCAAACTGTGACAAGATTGTACCTGGTATGATAATGGGCGCATTGCGTGTAAATGTTCCCACTGTGTTTGTCTCTGGAGGTCCTATGAAAGCTGGACACAAGAGTGATGGCACACCTATAGATCTAGCAACAGCCTTTGAGGCTGTTGGCACACATGCTCAAGGTAAGATGAGCGATAGTGAGCTATTTGAGATAGAGTGTGAGGCTTGTCCTAGCGGTGGCTCATGTTCTGGAATGTTTACTGCAAACTCTATGAATACTCTTTGTGAAGCTATGGGTATAGCATTAGAGGGCAATGGCACTATCTTAGCCATGACACCAGAGCGTATAGAGCTTGTCAAAAAAGCTGCTAAGCGCATAGTACAGATGGCAAAAGAGGATGACCAAAAACATAATCTTCGCAATATACTCAATGAGAAAGCTGTACACAACGCCTTTGTTGTAGATATGGCGATGGGCGGATCATCAAATACTGTTCTTCACATGCTAAGTATTGCCAAAGAGGCAGAGGTTGATTTTCCAATCACAAAGATCAATGAGATAGCCAAACAAGTAGCCCATATAGCAAAAATATCACCTTCATTATCAACTGTTCACATGGAAGATATTAACCGTGCTGGTGGTGTCAATGCTGTTATGAGAGAGGTTAGTAGAAGAGATGGTGTACTCTATCTAGATAACCCTACAGTTACGGGCGAGAGCATAGGTGAGAGAATTCAAAATGCTGATATCAAAGATCTAGATATTATCCATACTAACGAAAATGCATTCTCACCAGTTGGTGGACTTGCCATACTCTTTGGTAACTTATGTACAGAAGGGGCAGTTGTTAAAACAGCTGGCATAGCCGATACCATGAGATCTTTTAAAGGTAGAGCTATCTGCTTTGACTCCCAACAAGAGGCGATTGATGGCATCATGTCACATAGAGTAAAAGCTGGTCATGTTGTTGTTATACGATATGAGGGTCCAAAAGGTGGACCTGGTATGCAGGAGATGCTAGCACCAACCTCACTCATAATGGGACTTGGTCTTGGAGAGAGTGTAGCACTCATAACAGATGGTAGATTTTCAGGAGCAACCAGAGGTGCCAGTATAGGTCATGTAAGCCCTGAGGCAGCTGAGGGTGGCACTATTGCTCTTGTTAAAGATGGTGATGAGATAGCGCTAGATGTAGATGCCAATACTCTTGAACTACTAGTAGATGAGAGTGAGCTAAAGCAACGCTTAGAGAAATTTAGACCTGTTGTGAAAAAGGTAGACTCAAAGTGGCTCAAACGGTATGCTCTGCTTGTATCAAATGCTTCAAATGGAGCAGCACTAAAAACTGAGCTATAAAGGAGATGTTATGCAGCATGATGAAAAAGATAACACAGATCCATACAGAGACTACAAACCAGAGATTATAGAGTATGATCCAGAGGTTGATGACTCTGATGAGTATTTGGAGCGAGATAGACTTCTTGATAAAAAAGATGAGCTAAAAGATGTAATCACTGAGCTAAAAGATAAAAATAGAGGCACAAGAAAGGTGCGTCGTTAAGTGTTTACTGGACTCATTAGAGAGATTGCAGAAGTTCAAAGTTTTCAAGGTGACAAACTGTGTCTAAGGTCTAAGCACAAACCAAACCTTGGTGACTCCATAGCTATTAACGGGGCTTGTCTTAGCGTTGTCTCTATCTTTAGCGGTGGCTTCTGTGTAGAATTATCTGCCCAAACCGTAGCAACTATAGCCACAGATAGACTAGTAGGCAAGGTTCACATAGAGCCTGCTATGTTGCTAGGAGATAGAGTTGAGGGGCATCTAGTACAAGGTCACATAGACACCATAGGCGTGATCAAGAAGATACAAAAAGATGCCAACAATAGCCACACTATTACTATAAAAGTAGATAACTCTTTTATGCATCTTATAGCACCAAAAGGCTCTATAGCAGTAGATGGCATCAGCCTTACAGTGTCTCATACAGATAGTGACTCATTTACAATAACCATCATACCTATAACCATGAGAGAGACACTATTTTATAGCTATAAGGTTGGGGTGAGAGTCAATATAGAGACCGATATGTTTGCAAGATATATAGCCAATATATTAGATCACAATAAGAGAAAAGAGAGTGGGTGGAGCCAGATAGATAAACTCCACGCTCTCTATTAAAAGAGCCTAAAGAGCCAACTAGACTCTTTAGATATAGCGTCTTCTACGAGCTAGTAGCATAGAAGCTGCTAGCATCATAGCAAAGATTAGAGCGTATCTTCCAGCTTCACTATTGAGTGGAACAGCTACTGGTGC
>JAMONY010000058.1 GCA_027066325.1 Helicobacteraceae bacterium
ACATGGAGATTTTAATCAGCCATTTAGCTACCATCTATATAGTAAAATCATACGCAACACTTTTATATTAAAGCTATTAAATGTCTTAGATGTAGTACTTAAAAATAGGATTTTAAACTCTCTACAGAGTTACTTGATGCGTAAAAATAACCATCATAACATAGAAGATTTTGACCAGTTTGTACTCTCTCATATAGAGCCTTTAAAGCTAGAGAGTTGTGATACTTTAGTCGAAGGTCACTACCATCAAGGTCTCTCATTTGAGCTTCAAAATGGTGCTAGATACATAAACTTAAAGGCATTTGTTTGCAGTGGTGAGATTGGCGTGGTTGAAGATAGTGAACAGTTTAGTTTAAGGTGGGAACATGTTTGAGACAAGTGCAGATCGCTCAAAAAGTAGAGGTGAGAAGTACACTTTAAGGAAGAGTCTGTTTGGTGATGCTGATCTGCTGCCTATGTGGGTTGCAGATATGGACATAGATACACCACCATGTGTAGTAGATGCTATTAAGAGAAGAGCGATGCATCCAAACTATGGTTATGAGATGATGGGTGATGATGTTTATGAGGCTCAGATAGAGTGGATGCAGAGGCGACATGGGGTGAGCGTGAAGCGTGAGTGGATGTTCTACTCTCACTCTGTTGTTGCTTCAATCTCTGCTGCTATTATGGCGTTTACTGCTAGGGGTGATGAGGTAGTTGTGCAGACCCCGATTTATCCTCCATTTATCTCAACGGTGCTTAAGTGTGATAGAGAAGTGTTACTAAATCCACTAAAGTGCGATGGGAGTGGTAGTTATGATTTTGATTTTGATGATCTATGCTCTAAGATTACAGATAGAACAAAACTGCTACTACTCTGTTCACCTCACAACCCTGTAGGTAGAGTTTGGAGTCTTGAAGAGTTGCAAAGATTAGTAGATATCTGTCTAGAGCATAACATAGTTATCTTTGCTGATGAGATACACTCTGATCTGATCTTTAAGCCGTATGTTCACACCCCTTTGCTATCCATCAAAGAGTCTAAACCTCTGCTTGTAACGGCGGTGGGACCAGGGAAAACTTTTAATTTGGCATCTTTGTGTATCTCAACTGTTATCATAGAAGATGAGACCCTAAGAGAGAGGTTTGACAAAGTCTATGAGAGCATGCATTTTAGCTCTGGAAACACATTTGCCCACACCGCTTTTTTGGCAGCTTATCGTCATGGTGAGCCGTGGTTGGAGCAGCTGCTAGTACATCTTCAGCAAAATATAGATCTGCTATCGCAGCTACTAGATAGAAGCGACAAGATCAAATTTAACCAACCAATGGGTACCTATCTAGCATGGCTTGACTGCAGTGGGTTTGGCTTTAGAAGCGATAGAGCTTTGCGAGAGTTTTTTATTGAAGAGCTCCGTTTAGGGCTAAGTCCTGGCATATCTTTTGGTAAGGAGGGCAGGGCTCATATGAGGTTAAATTTTGCAGTAAGTAGTGAGATATTTGAGGATGCGTTACATAGGATATCTAAAGTACTATAATGAGTTATGAGCTTGAGAAGATAGCAACTTTTATAGCAAAACACCATGTCATGAGCCTTGCTACATCTGTAGATAATAGACCCTACTCAACACCACTTTTTTATGCTTACCATGAAGAGAAAAACTACTTTATATTTGCTTCAGATAGTAACACAAAACATATGTTAGATATAGCCCAAAACTGTGCCGTATCTGCCTCTATTTATCTTGAGACAAAGCAGATATCTAAGATTGAGGGGCTTCAGATTTGTGGAGTTATAAGTAGCGCAGACAAAGATGCTCAAATAGAGTACTATAAAGCGTTTAATTATGCTAAAATTCTACAACCAAAACTATATAAACTGCTACCAAGCATGATGAAGCTAACCGACAACTCACTAGGTTTTGGAAAAAAGATAATTTGGAATATAACATAAATATATGAGATCAAACACTGTAGCACTTCTTGTAGGTATTGTAAGCTTTATTGCTGTTATGCTTTATGGTATATGGAGTGACTTTACAGGAGATATGCGAAAGTATAATAATTTATTATTTGTATACGATCGTGTTGAGCAGATTAAAAAAATCGATGTTGTTATGATGCAGATACAGCGTGAACGAGGACTTTCAAGCATAGCTCTAACAAGCAAAATCACAGAGTATGAGACACTTTTAAAGCTACAGCGCCAAAAGAGCATAGATCTAGCACAATCTATCTCTGATATAGATACAGGACTTAGACTAGATGAGGAGCTAGTAGCTCTTCAGCAAAATATTGACTATAAAAACTATGATTTCCAACAATCATTTATGTACTATAGCAATCTTATAACTAAACTAAGTGCAATATCTGAGCAGTTAGTTTTTGAGACACATGATGAGGTGATTAAAAATAGCCTTATAATCTACCTATATCTCAAGAGAACTCAAGAGCAGATGGGTCAATTAAGAGCTAGTATTGGAGCAGTGTTAGCATCACATGAGTTGTCCGATAAGCAGCATAGCGACATAGTAGCTCAGTATGCTCTTTTACAGAGTAATCTTAAACATATCCAGAGCTATCCAGAAGTATTTAGTGCAAAGTTTTTACTTCTGCTTCTAGAGCAGCCCTGCCTACAAGATTTAAACTCTGTTGTTAAAGATATTGTCTTAAAAGAGCATGTGCAGACAACACCGATGCAGTGGTATGAGATGTCAACTTGCGCTGTAGATACACTTTATCACACATCTAAAGAGTATCTTGAGCAGACAAGTGAGTATGTGCTAAATAGCAAAGATGATATGATGCTACTTACTATCAGACACCTTGTTTTTTGGCTTTTAGGGTTATCCGTTTCTGTAGTAGCATTTATTGTGGCATATAAGAGAACAAAAGAGTTGGATGCAAAAGGGAAGTTGCTTTTAGAGTATAAGATGGCGATAGATAGAAGCGCAATAGTGTCAAAAACTGATAGATCAGGCATAATTACTTATGCCAATGATGCTTTTTGTAAGATATCTGGTTATGACGCAGTAGAGCTTATAGGTCAGCCACACTCCATTGTACGCCATCCAGATACTCCAAAAAAAGTCTTTAAAGATCTATGGCATGAGATAAAGAGTGGTCATGCTTGGCATGGTGTGGTGCAAAATCGCCGTAAAGATGGTGAGTCATATTGGGTTGAGGCGACTATAACACCGGTGTATGATGATAGACATAGACTTGTTGAATACATAGCAATAAGACATGATATAACAGATATAGTTACGCTATCTAGTGAAGTGCAAAATACCCAAAGAGAGATGATCTATAGGCTTGGTGAAGCAGTTGAGTCACGAAGTAAAGAGAGTGGGCAGCACATTAAACGAGTAGCACTCTACTCTCAACTTTTAGCAAAATTAGCAGACTTGAGCCTATCAGAGTGTGAAATTATCTCTGTGGCTTCAACGATGCATGATGTTGGTAAAATTGCCATTGCAGACTCCATACTACATAAAACTTCTACCCTAACTCCACAAGAGCGTGAGGCGATGAGAGAGCATGCTAAGCTAGGATATAAGATACTAAGAGGATCCAATCAGCCACTTTTAAAAATGGCAGCAAATATAGCTTATGAGCACCATGAGAGGTATGATGGGAGTGGGTATCCGCGTGGGCTAAAGGGCGAAGATATCTCCATATATGGGCGCATAGTAGCTATAGCAGATGTCTTTGATGCATTGAGTACAAAAAGAGCCTATAAAGATGCGTGGTCCATCGGAGGTGTTTTTGAGTATATACAGGCACAATCTGGTAAGCAGTTTGACCCAAGATTGGTTAAACTTATGATGCGACATTGTGATCAGTTTGTTGCTATTAAGTACGGATATGAAGATTAGGAGATAATTATGAACAAATTAAGACAGATGTTACAGCTACAACAACAGCTAAATGACTCTACTAACGGCAAAGGCTGGGAGAGTGGAGTGACTAAAAATGGCAAGAGTATTAACTGGAAGCGATGTATCTATATGGAGTGCGCAGAGATGATAGACTCGTTTGCTTGGAAGCATTGGAAAAATATAGATGCAGATCCAGACTGGGCAAATCTACAGATAGAGGTTGTTGATGTATGGCATTTTGTGATGAGTCTAGTGTTGCAAGAGTATAAGATGCAACAGTTGGGAGATGTTGGTAATATAGCAGAAGCTATTGAGGCTATGCCATTTTATGAGGTGCTTTTAGATGGGGTTGAGCCATATGCAGCGCAGGAGCTTGTTATGTCGCAAGTTGAGTCTATTATGAGAGATGCTCTATCTGCAAAACCTGAACTCACAGCCTTATTGGCTCACTTTTTTGATCTTGTAAGGCTTAGCTCTCTTGATCTAAATTCACTATATAGATTATATGTTGGTAAAAATATCTTAAATCAATTTCGCCAAGATAATGGCTATAAAGATGGAACTTACACTAAGATATGGGATGATAAAGAGGATAATACGGTCATGAAGGAGCTATGGGAGCTCAAAGGTGATCTAAGTGCACAAGAGCTATATGGTGAACTTAAGAGCGCTTATAGTAGGCTAAATAGGTAGCATATACTACACTTTAGCTACCTAGTCCCAAACATCTAAATGTTGGGGCAATACCCACACTATACCACCAATTTTTTCTATTTGAGTGCTTTATCTTACTTTTTAATCTGACAAATAATATAAGCAATATTGATATAAGCAAATTTTTATTTTTAAGGTTCAATAGGATAGTATTGCCTGTGTACAAATTTCACACAAAGGATAAAAGGATGAAAAATTTTGCGATAGCTATAGCACTTGTTGCTACTACTTCATTGATGGCATCAGCAGACGGAGCCTCTAAATGGGGATATGGTGGGGTTGAGGGACCAGAGTATTGGGGTCATTTATCTGATAAATACATAATGTGTAAAGAGGGTAAGCATCAATCTCCTATTGATATAACTGATCACACAGAAGCGGATATGGAGACTTTACAATTTGATTATAAAGCTCTTGCAAAAGATTTTATAAACAATGGACATACAGTTCAGGTCAATATAGATCAAGGAAGCAACTTAGTAGTTGACAATAAGAAGTTTGAGTTAAAACAGTTTCACTTTCATACACCAAGTGAAAATCATGTTGATGGTAAGAGTCACCCTATGGAGATGCACCTCGTACACGCTAGTGCAGATGGATCGTTGGCGGTTGTGGCAGTGATGTTTAGTGAGGGTGGTAGTAACCCATTTATAAAAACTCTTACTTCCAACATACCTAAAAAAGCAAAAGATCATATAGATTTAAAAGAGTTAAAGTTGAATGTTTATGATTTTCTTCCTGTCAATAGGGACTACTATAGATTTGCCGGCTCTCTTACTACCCCACCTTGTAGTGAGGGTGTTAGATGGTTGGTTTTAAAAACAGCAGTTGAAGCTTCAAAAGAGGAGCTAGCAACATTTAGAGCCATTATGGGTGAAAATAATCGTCCACTTCAGCCTATACATGCTAGAGAGGTCTTAAAATAACTAGCTTAAAGAGATCTGCTTTAAGCAGATTAAAGCCTATTTGCAATACCATGTCTAAAAAAAGGATAGAGTATGCAAGATAGAACTATAGCGCTTCATAGCGGATATGAGAAGGACTCCAACAAAAGTATGGCAGTACCCATCTATCAGACTACCGCTTATGACTTTGAGAGTGCGCAGACAGCTGCTGATAGATTTGCTCTAAAAGAGTTGGGCATGATCTATACTCGTCTAAACAATCCAACAACTGCCGTTTTAGAGAACCGTATAGCGGCATTAGAAGATGGTGAAGCGGCAATAGCAACAGCTAGCGGGCAATCTGCCATATTTTTTGCAATAGCCAACCTTGCTCAGGCGGGTGAAAATATCATCATAGCAAAAAAGATCTACGGTGGAGCCACAACGCTATTGACACATACTATTAAGCGGTTTGGTATTGAAGCTAGAGTTTTTGATAGTGATAGTGCAGATAATCTTGAAGAGCTTATTGATGATAAGAGTAGAGCTATATTTTTTGAGTCACTATCAAACCCTCAAATCTGTGTGGCCGATGTTGATAAGATTGTAAAAATTGCTAAAAAATATAACATTATCACCATCTGTGACAACACAGTAGCAACACCGGCAATCTTTAAGCCACTTGAGCGAGGTGTTGATGTGGTTGTGCATAGTTCAAGTAAATATATCAGTGGTCAAGGTAGTGCACTTGGTGGTCTTATAGTGGAGGCAAAAGGGCTAAATAGTAAGCTCATAGGCAATGCTAGATATCCGCACTTCAATGAGCCAGATGAGAGCTATCATGGTCTAGTCTATGCGGATCTGCCACTACCCATGTTTACTCTGCGTGTAAGACTATCTCTCATTAGAGATATAGGAGCAACTCCATCACCCTATAACTCTTGGCTACATATACAGGGCTTAGAGACTCTGCTGCTTAGAGTAAAAGCACACTCAGAAAATGCACTCAAGATAGCACAGTGGCTACTCCATCACCCTAGAGTCAAAAGTGTCAACTACCCAGCACTACAGAGTGACCCAAATCACAATAGAGCTATCGAGTACTTTAAAGATGGACTCTGTTCAGGTCTAGTTAGTTTTGAAGTTGGTGATTTTGAGTATGCTAAGAGTATACTGGATAAAACAGAACTATTTGCTGTAGTGGTAAATATAGGTGACTCCAAGTCAATTATAACTCACTCAGCCAGTACAACACACCAGCAACTAAGTAAAGAGGAGTTGCAAAGCAGTGGAGTAACAGATGGTCTAGTTAGATTGAGTGTTGGTCTAGAAGATGTAGATGATCTCATAAGAGATCTTGAGCAGGCTATGAGCTAAAGAGATCTCTCTTTAGCAATAAGCGCTACAACACCATCGTACATATCTTGCACACACTGTACCTCACTAACTCCTAAGCGTCGCGCATTGCTTATGTCGTAGATGCCACCTTTGCTTTGAGAGTGTTCACCACTTGTACCTCGTATCTGTAGGTGATGTTTTGATGCTATGCTCTCAAATAGCTCCATGTTGTCACCAAGTTTTGGTAGTTTAATATGTACGCTAGCACGCATAGCTGTACCTAAATTGGTTGGGCAACTACTTATGTATCCTAGATGCTTACTGTAAGCAAATGAGATACTTTTCTCAATCTCACTAACAGCCTTGTGCAGTCTTGTAAAAACAGCTTTGATATCACCACCCATCTGCATAGATATGATACGAAGCTGATCCTCTTCGTTGATCCATACTAGAAAAGTTTTATCATCATTATGAAAAATTCCTCTACCTTCTGGCCAGTTACGATTTAGTCCAGCAGCTTCTAAAAAACGGTCTCCTTGCTTAAAAAGAAAGTGATCTTTTATGAGTTGATCTCTGTCGTTATCGCTTAAACCTTGTAGTGGGTAGTATCTACCACTAAGTTCACCATTAAGATTGTTAAGAGCTTGTGATACTTTGTGCTCTACATCAAGGCGCTGTTGTTGAGTGATAGCTGAACCTAATGGCAGGTCTGATATGTTGCGTCCAACACGAATGCGTGTAGATACAACATACTCTTGCATCTGTTCACTATCAACTGTTTTGAGCTCATCTGGATTAAAGTTACTTTTGTGGATATCGCTCTTTTCGAAACCGTGATAATCTTTAATGATAGGGTCAAAGAGTGGAGCAAAAAGAGTATACGACTCCTCATCACCAGCATAGACACCTATGCCACTATCAGGGTTTTTAACACCTGAGTTAATAGCTTGATGAAGGGTGTATCCATTGGAGGTCTGTTTATCTTTTAGCTCTTCAAAGACCTCTATGCTAAGATATTTACACAGAAGTGACTTGCAATCTGTTGGAAAGTTTGGAAATGTATGACTCACTATAACTCCTTATGTTTTGTGATGCTAACTACACACATCCTATCCAATAAATGTAAATGATAACAAAGAACTTAGTTGGAGGCTATGCAACTATAATTAAAATACTGTATAATGTCACTTCTTAAAAGGATTGTGTGATGTTTCAAACGCTGCAGGAGTGTCGTGATGCCATTGATAAGAGTGACAACAAACTTTTAGAGCTTATCAATGAGCGCATGAAGATTGTTAAAAGAGTTGGACAGATTAAGAATCAGCTTGGTGCTACTATCTATCGTCCTGAGCGCGAAAAAGAGATCTTGCATAGACTTCATGCCATCAATAAACGCGAAGATGGTCTTTTAAATAACGCTGCTATTGATGCCATAATGTTAGAGATTTTTGCAGTTTCACGCAACTTAGAGAGAGCGGAAAAAGTGGCATATTTGGGACCTGAGGGAACCTTTACACACCAAGCCGCTGAGTCTAGGTTTGGTGCTATGTGTGAGTATCTTCCGCTTAGTACAATTAGTGGTGTCTTTAAAGCCCTTGAGAGTGCACGCGCTAAGTTTGCTGTTGTGCCTATAGAGTCACGACAAGATGGCGTAGTAGGTGAGACACTAGATCTTTTAGCTCATAGCCCTATGAAGATTGTTGCAGAGCTCTATATACCAATCCATATGACACTATCTACCAAAAAAGAGAGTTTGAAAGATTTAAAGCGGATCTACTCTAAAGATAAAGGCTTTGGGCAGTGTAGAGAGTTTTTGAGTGAACACTCACTAGATCATGTAGAGCAGATTCCAGTTGAATCAACCGCCAAAGCAGCGATGTTAGCAGCAGATGATCCAGACTCTGCAGCTATCTGTAGCCACATAGCTGCTAAGCTTTATGGTGTCCCTATCATGTTTGAAAATATAGAAGACATGATAGATAATCAGACTAGATTTGTGATCTTGAGTGACTTTAAAAATGCTCAAAGTGGTGATGATAAAACCTCTATCTTGGCACGCTTAAAAGATAGTAAAAGTTCTGGCTCTTTAGCACGATTTTTACAAGATTTTGAGAGAGCAAATATCAACTTAAGCAAGATAGAGAGTAGACCATCACGAGAGGATGATGGGTTTGGATACTGGTTTTTTATAGACTTCTATGGTCATATTGATGATGAGAAGATTCAGAGTGTGATTGCAAAACATACAGATGAGATAACTTGGCTTGGGAGCTATGCCTGTACACACAGCAAAGAGAATCAAGATGAGATTTGATTCAAGGTTAGATAAGATCAAGATTTATGAGGCTGGCAAACCCATAGAGCTTGTAGTGCGTGAGTATGGTGTCAGTTCAGATAAGATAGTAAAATTAGCTAGCAATGAGAACCCATATGGTTGTTCGCCAAAAGCCAAAAAAGCAGTCTGTGATATAGTATCAAATATGGCAATATATCCAGATGACTCTATGTATAGATTAAAGCAGAAATTGGCTGGAAGGTTTGGTGTAGATGAGAGTGAACTTATCATAGGCTCTGGAAGTGATCAAGTAATAGAGCTCTTAATGCATGCTAAGGCATCTACTGGATCTAAGATATTGATCAATAGTGTAACTTTTGCTATGTATGAGATCTATGCAGCACATGTGGGAGCAGAGGTTGTCCGCACAGCAACACTACATCACGATCTAGATCAGTTTTATGATCTATATAAGGTGTACAACCCATCAATTATCTTTATCTGTACGCCAAACAACCCAACTGGTGACGCGATAGAGTCTCAAAAACTGTTAGAATTTTTACACAAGATAGATAGTGAGACTTTGGTGGTCATAGATGGTGCATACATGGAGTACGCTGCTGCTAAAGATGAAAGATATGCAGTTGATGCAGCACAGCTTATAGCAGAGTTTGATAATCTTATCTATCTTGGCACACTATCTAAAGCGTATGGACTAGGTGGTATGCGAGTTGGTTATGGCGTAGCACAGAGTGAGATAGTGACAGCTCTATATAAGCTAAGAGCACCATTTAATATCACAACACTCTCACTAGAGGCAGCTATAGTGGCACTTGAAGATGTTGAGTTTGTAGATCAGAGCATAGCTCTAAATGCGGAGCAGATGAGTAGATATGAGAGCTTTGCAGATAGACACAACATAGAGTATATCTATAGTTATACCAACTTTATCACACTACTATTTCAAGAGCCTTTAAACTCTTCAGATATCGCACTATCTCTTCTTAAAGAGGGTATGATAGTGAGAGATCTATCAGGATATGGTCTTAATGCTATTAGAGTTACCATTGGAACATCTAGTGATAATGATAGATTTTTTGATCTTTTTAAGAGGCTCTTATGAGCAGAACACATGATATAGCAGAGCTTGAGAAGAGCGCACAGCAGATACGCGATCAGATACTTAAAGTTGTTAGCAATAATGGCGGACATCTAAGCTCAACACTTGGTGCAACCGATATTATCGTGGCTATGCATGCGGTATTTGATGCCTATAAAGACCCTTTTATATTTGATGTATCTCATCAAGCTTACGCTCATAAACTGCTTACAAAGCGAACACTTAAGTTTGAGAGCTTAAGGGAGTTTGGTGGTATGAGTGGCTACACAAAACCATCTGAGAGTAGTGCAGACTACTTTGTAGCAGGTCACTCATCTACATCTATATCTCTTGGTGTTGGAGCGGCTAAAGCCATTGCGCTAAAGGGTGAGCAAGATGAACGCATACCTGTAGTGCTTATAGGTGATGGGGCACTGAGCGCTGGCATGGCATATGAGGCATTAAATGAGCTAGGAGATCGTAAGTACCCTATGGTGATCATCTTGAATGATAACGAAATGAGTATTGCTAAGCCTATTGGGGCAATTAGTAGAGTGTTAAGTTCAGCTATGGCAAGCCCATTTTATCAGAAGTTTAAAAGAGGCACAGAGAGCATTGTAGAGACCTTGGGTGATAGTGCTCACTACTTAGCAAAACGATTTGAAGAGTCACTTAAACTTATCACTCCTGGGCTCATGTTTGAGGAGATGGGTATTGAGTATATAGGTCCTGTAGATGGACATGATTTAAAGCAGTTGATCGATACTTTGCAGATTGCTAAAAATCTCAATAAGCCAGTTATTGTGCATGTTCAGACTGTTAAAGGCAAGGGGTATGAGATAGCAGAGGGGTGTATTGAGAAGTGGCATGGAGTAGCACCTTTTGATATCGCAAGCGGTAAGCCAATTGGTAGCGTAAAAAGTTCTAAAAGTGCCACCAAGATCTACTCAGAAGCACTTATGAGTTTAGCAGAGTCTGATGAGAGAGTTGTTGGAGTTACAGCTGCTATGCCAAGTGGAACAGGACTTAGTGAGCTTATAGAGAAGTTTCCAGAGCGTTTTTGGGATGTAGCTATAGCAGAACAGCATGCTGTAACATCTATGGCAGCACTTGCTAAAGAGGGATTTAAACCATTTTGCACCATCTACTCCACATTTTTACAACGCGGGTTTGATCAGGTTATACATGATGTATGCTTGATGAATCTACCTGTAGTTTTTGCACTTGATCGTGCTGGCATTGTTGGTGAAGATGGAGAGACACATCAAGGTGTTTTTGATATCAACTTTTTAAGATCCATACCAAACATGACTCTCTTTGCACCACGCGGTGAAGACTCTTTGCGTAGGGCAGTTGAGTTTGCTCATAAGTTTGATGGAGTCTGCTCTTTTAGGTATCCGCGCGGATCATTTTGGCTTAGCAAGATAGCAGATGATAAGCCTTTTGTGTTAGGTAAGTCTGAGCTACTTATTGAAGATTTAGATGCAGATATATTGCTGATCGGGTATGGTGCTGGCGTAAATCGCGCAGAGCAGACAGCCCATCTTCTAGAGTCTAAGGTATCACTACTAGATTTACGCTTTGTGAAGCCGTTAGATGAGCAGATGCTTGTTGCATTATCAAAGAGATATAAGCGGTGGTATATATTTAGTGACTCTGCCAAACAGGGCGGGGTAGGAAGTGCGATACTTGAGTGTTTGAGTGCCCATAAGATTACTAGTGTAGATCTTGTCTCATTTGAGTATGAAGATAGTTTCATACAACATGGTGCAACGCAAAAAGTAGAGGAGTCGCTGTCTCTTCTACCATCTCAGTTGGCAAAGAGGATTGATGCTTAAGGCTAAGCGTAGAGAGTGGGTATTTTTAGCTATTGTGGTTGTAGCATGGCTTTTTGTGCTCAATAAAAGTGTAGATATGTCATTTGTAGATCAAGACATTAAGATGGTAATATCTCAAAATAAATCGGGATTAAGAACTCTGGATGATCCGCGTGATATAGTCTCAACAAAAGAGCTCTATAAAAAGAGGCTAGAGTTTTTTGATGGCTCAATCTTGAGAGATAGTGAGTATGGCAAACTAGGCTATAGGTCAAACTTTTTTATAGATTTTGATGTAGACTTAGAGATACTAAAGAGTGCAGAGTATCTTTTTCGCATAAGTAGCGATGATGGCTTTAGACTCTTTATAGATGGTAGTATGTTGTGTGAATTTGTCACAGATCGTCCAGTTGAGAGTGATGTTTGCTCTATCTATCTTACAAAAGGCACACATGTATTTAGGCTAAACTATTTTCAAGGAGCAGGTAACTTAGGGTTGCGCGCAGAGCTTAAAGCAGCAGATCAAGATGAGTATGCTCTTGTAGGTGAAGATAGTGATTATGTAGAGTATAGAAGAGGTGGAGGTGAAGAAGTTGAGTAGAGAGCGCAGAGATCTTCTGATCTATATCGGAGCTATTCTAATAGTCTCACTTGCTACTTATATCTCTAACTACTATAACCCTCCAGCGGTCTTTTGGGATGAGAACTACCATATAGCATCAGCTCAAAAGTATCTAGATGGTGTTATGTATATGGAGCCACACCCTCCACTCGGTAAACTTTTTATAGCTCTTGGTGAGTGGATACTGCACCCAAACGACGCACTTGATCTCACACACTTTACACAAACAGACTACATTAAAAAATTTCCAGAGGGGTACTCTTTTGCTGGTGTGAGACTATTTCCATCACTTTTTGGTGCACTTGGCGGAGTGCTCTTTTTTCTTATACTCTACAAGATTAGTAGAGCAGTAGAGGTCTCATTTCTTTTTAGTGCACTCTATATTTTTGAGAACGGCATGATACTTCAGAGTCGCTCTGCTATGTTGGAGTCTGCTCAGATCTTCTTTATCTTTGCAACACTACTCTACTTCTTATATCTTTTAGACCGTGAGAAGATAGGCTACAAAGAGTACTTTGGTTTTGGTCTTTTAATGGGGATTACCTTTATGATAAAGGTCAATGGTCTTATAATGGTACTACTTTTTGTGGCACTATTTCTCTACCGTTTGAGGTTAAGTTCAGGATACTTAAAGTTGGCAGTTAGATTTGTGCTAGATGCAGCTGTAGTTGCTTTTGGGATGGCAGCTGTTGTGTTAGTGGTCTTCTACATACATTTTTCACTCGGTAAAGAGCTATCAGTTAAAACATATAGCGCATCAGATGAGTATATTCAGATCATAGAAAATGATCACACTTCAGATATCTCAAATTTTCCAATCATGTTAAGAGATAACTTTAAATACATGAGAGATTATGCCAAAGGTGTACCAAGTTTTAATCCTTGTAAAGCTGGTGAAAATGGCTCACTAGTAACTACTTGGCCATTTATCAATAAAACTATCAATTATCGATGGAGTAAAAACGATGAGGGTGTGAGGTATCTGTATCTTATGGGTAATCCTATCGTATGGTTTGGTGTGATATTTGCTATGATATTGGCTATTTCACTTATAGTTAGTAGGTATGTTTTTGCTCTAAAAAGCACAGATGAGAGACTCTTTTTTATCATTACGACTCTAAGTGCTATCTATATATCGTACTTTATTACACTCTTTAACATAGAGCGTGTTATGTATCTTTATCACTACTTTATACCACTGTTTATGGGAGCTTTTATACTCTTTACCCTATTTGTCTATATCTTCAAAGAGCAGATAGAACAACGCAGCAAAGTACTACTTGTAGCAGTAATTTTGATGGTGTTACTTATCATCTACACTTACTGGTTTTTTAGCCCATTTACATATTATCAGCCATTAGATACAGTAGAGTTTATGCGCAGAAGCTGGTTTGAGTTTTGGAAACTTGAGCCGATATTGTAGATGAGACATATAGGCAAATTTTTTCTACTCGGTATATTTTCAACGCTTATTGACTATCTGCTCTATATATTACTGCTGTATGTGGGTGTAGATTATGTTTTAGCAATCATAGCGGGCTACTCTGCTGGACTGCTATTTAACTATCATGTAGCGCGTAGATATATCTTCTCAAAGAGCAGATTTAACTCTTCAAGGGGTGAGTTTACAGCAGTAGTTGCCATAGCACTTGTTGGGTTAGCACTCAATATAGCCATAGTTAAGCTCTTAAGCTTCTCACTTTATGAGCTAGATCCATCGATATCAAGAGTTGTAGCTATAGCGATTGTATTTTTCTGGAACTACTATGCTAGAAAACTTTTTGTATATGGTTAATATTGAAGCTAGATTTATGTGGAAAGTGAGAGATTTTATGGGTACTAGCAGAGGCTAAAGCCTCTTTTGATTAATGCTAGAGTCCACCAACATAAGCTGATACTGCTTTGATGTCAGCATCAGAAAAAGAGGCAACTTGACCTTTCATAAGAGCACCCATGCCGTGCATATTTCTAGTGCCAGCTTTGTAGTCAACAAGGGCAGTCTCAACCGCAGCAGCATCCATAGTGTTAATAGCTATAGATTTACCTAGAGCAACTTTGCTACCATCAGCACCGTGACATCCAGCACACTTCTTATAAAGAGCCGCACCATCAGCAGCCATTAGTGACGCACCTACTACCATCGCTAGAGCAATTGTTAACTTTTTCATCTTTTTATCCTTTTGTCTTTAAGATAACCGTAGTATAAAAAGTAATCGTGAGACTATTGTGTAGTGATGATATGGTATGTTAAGTATAATTTTAATTATACATCAAGAGTATCTTTGCTATAATTGCGCGATTTTCTTGTTTTGTACACTCTTTGTCTACTCACAAGATCGAGATCTCAGGTGTCAATCCCAAAAGTTGGTGCACTCTCTTTTATATTGAAGAGTTGTTGTTGGGGGCATTGAAGCTAACCAATATCTATTTTATTAAAGGCTACTTTATGGTAACTATGAAAGACTTATTAGAGTGCGGTGTGCACTTTGGGCATCAGACGCGTCGTTGGAATCCGAAGATGAAAAAATATATCTTTGGTGTTCGTAAAAATATCTATATTATCGATCTTCAAAAGACTTTGCGCTATTTTCGCAACACCTATCAGATTGTACTAGATGCAGCTGCTGAAGGCAAAAGTGTTATATTTGTTGGTACAAAAAAGCAGGCTAGAGCATCTATTAAAGATGCAGCCATAAGTTGTGGTATGCCGTATGTAGATAACCGCTGGTTGGGTGGAATGTTAACAAACTTCCCAACTATCCAGAAGTCTATCCGTAAGTTAGATATCATTGAGAAGATGCAAGAGAGCGGACAGATTGACCTTATGACTAAAAAAGAGGCTCTAATGCTTAAGCGTAAAAAGCAGAAGCTAGAGGCATATCTTGGTGGTATTAGAGATATGAAAAAACTACCAGATATGATGTTTGTAATAGATGCTGTTAAGGAGCATATCGCTGTTAAAGAGGCGCGTAGACTTGGTATACCTATAGTAGCACCACTAGATACTAACTGTGATCCTGATCTTATTGACTTCCCAATCCCTGGTAATGATGATGCTATACGCTCTATCCAGCTCTTCTGTAAAGAGATGGCAGCTGCTATCAATGAAGGTAAAGCGTTAAGTGCAGATGAGAGTGAAGATGAGCAGCAAGTTAGTGAAGAGAGTGCTACTACTAAAGAGGGCGAAGCTGTAGAGTCAGTTGAGAGTGAAGTTAAAAAGTCTGAGGAGGCGTAGATGAGTGTAACAGCAGCAATGGTAAAAGAGTTGCGCCAAGCAACTGATGCACCTATGATGGACTGTAAAAAAGCTCTAACAGAGTCAGGCGGAGATTTTGATAAAGCAAAAGAGTGGCTTCAAGAAAAAGGTATCTCAAGAGCTGCTAAAAAAGCAGATAGAGTAGCAGCAGAAGGCTCTATAGGTATTAAAGTCTCAGATACTTTTGCCTCAGCATCACTTCTTGAGTTAAACTCTGAGACAGATTTTGTTGCTAAAAATGATGGCTTTAAAGAGCTTCTATCTAACTCAACAACTCAAGTATTTTCACACAATTTTAATTGTGTTGAAGAGCTTATGCAGAGTAGCTTTGAGAATCAAAACTTTAGCGAGTACTTTACAAGTTCTGTTGTAAAGATAGGTGAGAAGATTGAGATTCGTCGTGTAGTTACGCTAAATGCAGCTAAAAATGGCTCTGTTAATGGTTATGTGCATGCAAATGGTAGAGTTGGCGTATTGGTTGCGGCTGTTTGTGATAGCACCAAAACAGCAGAGCTTATGAGCGGTATGCTTAAAAATGTAGCTATGCATGCGGCTGCTATGAAGCCTACAACTCTAAGCTATAGAGATTTTGATAGTGAGTATGTAGCAGCTCAGACTGCTGGTCGCATAGAGGCGATCAAAAAAGATAATGAAGAGTTAGCGCGTCTAAAAAAACCTCTTATCAATATCCCAGAGTTTGTAAGTAGATCTCAGCTTAGTGATGAAGTGTTAGCTAAAAAAGAGCAACAGATCAAAGATGAACTACTAGCAGAGGGTAAGCCTGAAAAGATCATACCAAATATCTTACCAGGCAAATTGGCAAGATACATACAAGATAACACAACACTAGATCAAGAGCAGGCTCTACTAGATCAGAAGTATGTTATGAACGATAAACTATCAGTTGCAGAAGCGGTAAGTGCGGAAGCTAAGAGTCATGGCGGTAGCTGTGAGATAGTTGAGTTTGTGCGCTATGAAGTTGGTGAAGGCATTGAGAAAAAAGTTGATGACTTTGCAGCAGAAGTTGCAGCTCAGATGAGCTAAGAGCTTTGAGTCAAGCTCTATGAGACTTCTAAGTGCTACTAGTGTGGCACACAGTTTTGAGTATAAGCTCTTTGAAGATATCTCACTAGAGCTAAACTCACATGAGAGTATCGCTATCATAGGTGTAAGTGGTAGCGGTAAGTCAACACTACTTCACATACTATCATCATTTCTTAGACCAGATTCTGGAGAGGTATCGATACTCAATAGAGATATATATGCATTAAATAGTTGTGAGCTTGTAGATCTTAGGCGCAATACTTTAGCAAATATATTTCAAGCACACTATCTTTTTAAGGGTTTTAGTGCAGATGAGAACCTTGATGTCTCCTCGATCTTAGCATCAAAACCCATAGACAATAGACTCCTTGAGGCTCTATCTATCTCTACTATTATATCCCAAAAAGTATCAGAACTATCAGGTGGACAGCAGCAAAGAGTCTCTATAGCAAGAGCACTTATTAAGCAGCCAGCCATCATCTTTGCAGATGAACCAACTGGTAATCTAGATAGTGCAACTGCATCAGATGTTATGAGTGTACTCCATGACTACATAGATCTTAATGAAGCTGGAATGATACTAGTAACACACGATGAGGTGTTAGCTAGCAGATGTGATAGAGTCTACACACTAGCAGAACATAGGCTAGTGCAGATATAGATCACACTCATTTTTTAGAGTATTTATGATTGTGTCAAATATTCTGTTACTATCTATGCAGCTCACAACCCCGCTGTTGACTCTCAACTGCTCTAGAGCTAGCGTTGTTGTACTTAAGCAGCTGCTATTGCTAGTCTGTATGAGAGCATAAGTTAGGGTTGATGTTTGTAGTAGACATGGGTTTAGATCTTTGTAGATCGCAAATGCAGCAGCAGTTTCGCGGTTATTTGTTATAAGCTCTACTTCTATACCATCTTTTAAAGCCTTTACGATAGCCTTTTTTATCTCTCTACTTTTTAGCAGATCCGATACTATAACTATGCTGGAGTTAGAGTCTGTTATGCTCTTTGCGATGTAGTGCGTAGCCTCATGGTGGTTGTGGGGGAGTAGATACTGTGTGGCATTTAGTGAGCATGTAAGCATCAATAGTAAAAATACAATATTCATTTAGCTCTTTTTTGATACAATACTATCATGAAAAGATTAAAGAGCATAGAGTCTTGAAGATACTTCTACTAAATAGAACAGCAATTGTTCAGAGTCTTATTAAGAAGCTTGCCACTCAAAGAGGTGATGAGCTCTATCTAAGCACCTCTTCTGAGATAGGTTTGGTAGATGTTGTTATTGTGGATGATAGTTGTGCTAGTCAGTATGAGCCAGATCAGTTAAGAGAGCTAGCATCTTTTTGCATACTTCTAACACAAGACGATAGTGAGACATTGAGTGGTTATGACAAAGTAATCAAGAAGCCTTTTTTACCGCGTGAGTTAGATCTTGTGCTAGATCTTGCAGTTATGCGTGTAGGCAGTATAGATGAGAGCGCTATCTTAAATATGGACGATATAGACGATGTTAAAGAGCTCTTGGACGATCTTGATAACACTCAGAGTGTCGACGACTTAGAGTTTGACAACATAGATCTAGATCTAAGAGCTAAAGAGGCACTAGAGGACATTGCTGCAATTATTGGTGATCCTAGTGTGATTGAGGCTTTTAGACAGAAGGGTGTTAGTATCAATATCTCATTTGGAGCAGAGTCTTGAATACAAATAGCGGAGCAATTTTAGTACTTTCAGGTCCTAGCGGCTCTGGAAAAAGCTCACTAATTGGTGTTATTAAAGAGCACATAGGTGATCACTACTTCTCTATATCGAGTACCACTAGAGCTGCAAGAGATGGTGAGATAGATGGTGTGCATTATCATTTTTTAGATGAGAAGCGTTTTAAACAAGAGATAGAAGATGATCAATTTTTAGAGTACGCTTTTGTACATGGTAACTACTATGGAACCTCTATAGCACCAGTTAAACAGGCACTTAAAGATGGTAAACTAGTCATCTTTGATATCGATGTGCAAGGTGCTGATGCTGTTAAGCATAGAATGGGTGATATCACAACCTCTGTTTTTATCACAACTCCATCACTAAGTACACTAAAAAAGCGTCTTAGCAGTAGAGGGACTGATGCTCAAGATGTGATAGATAGACGCCTTGAGATGGCTTGTAGAGAGATTAGTAGAATGAGTGAGTATGATTATATAGTGATCAATGATGATTTAGATCATGCTGCTAAGATCATCATCAGAGTAGCACTTGCAGCACGGTTAAAAGTACCGACTCTACAGATCAATGAGTTTGTGCAGCAGTGGGAACAGAGTTAAATACAATTAATAGGAGTAAATTATGGGTATGCCAGGTGGAACAGAGTTACTGATAGTATTAGCAATAGTGGTGCTTCTTTTTGGTGCCAAAAAGATACCAGAGTTGGCAAAAGGGATGGGTAAAGGTATCAAAAACTTTAAAGATGAGATGAAGGATGAGGGTGTGGCACAAGATGAGGTAAAAAAAGTTGAGCCAACAGAGCACTCAGAGACTACAGTAAACACAAAAGAGAAGCAGGTTTAGATTGAAGCAGAGAGTATTATCTATATTGAGAGAGAGTATAGCTCAGGAGTTAGTTCTTGAAAAACCGCGTGACCGCTCTTTTGGACACTATGCAACACCCATAGCATTCTCTTTAGCTAAAGAGCTTAGAAAGTCACCTATGGTTATTGCTGATGAGTTAGCTAGCTCATTTGGCAAAGATGACGCATTTAGTGCTGTTGAGGCTGTTAAAGGCTATCTAAATTTTCGCTTAAGTGAGAAGTTTTTAGATGAGTATGCTACTTGGGCGCTATCTGATCCTAAGCGGTTTGCTAGAGCTGATCGAGAGGGTAAGATTTTACTGGAGTTTGTGAGTGCAAATCCTACAGGTCCGCTACATATAGGACATGCTAGAGGTGCTGTTTATGGCGATACTCTACTGCGTCTAGGCAGGCATTTGGGTTATGATATAACAGCAGAGTATTATGTTAATGATGCTGGAAATCAGATGGATTTGCTTGGTCTATCGCTTCAGTTAGAGGCGATGAGTTCACTTCTCAAGATGAGCGTGGAGTATCCAGAAAAGTACTATCGAGGTGAGTATCTTAAAGAGTTGGCTATTGAGGCTAAGAGCGAGTTTGGTGTTGAGATATTTACAGATCAAGATCGCACACTTGAGTTGGCATCATGGGCTAAAGATAGAGTCATGGAGATTATCATTAAAGATCTAGCTGACCTAAATATCCATTTTGATACATTTGTGAGCGAAGCATCTATGTATGAGAAGTGGGATGAGGTAGTTGCAAAGCTTAAAGATGGTGCATACAAGAGTGATGGTAAGCTGTGGTTGTGCTCAACTACCCATGGTGATGAGAAAGATAGAGTGATAGTTCGTGAAGATGGAAGAGCTACCTATCTAGCAGGTGATATTATCTATCATCATGAGAAGTTTATGCGCGGATATGATAGCTATATCAATATATGGGGTGCAGACCATCACGGATACATGGCGCGCGTTAAGTCTGCTATATCTCACTTAGGATTTGATGCTAATGCTCTTGAGATAGAGTTATCTCAGATGGTGAGTCTGCTTAAAGATGGCGAGCCATATAAGATGAGTAAAAGAGCAGGCAATGTTATACTTATGAGTGATATTGTTCAAGAGATAGGTTCTGATGCTCTTAGATTTATCTTCGCCTCCAAAAAGAGTGACACTGCACTAGAGTTTGATGTAGAGACTCTTAAGAAACAAGATAGCTCAAATCCTATCTACTATATCAACTATGCGCATGCTAGGATTCAGACTCTACTATCGAAGTCTGATATGAAGCCAGAAGAGATAGTAGCTACACCGCTAGTTGATTTAAATGAAGATGCAGATGCTCTGCTGTTTGAGGCTCTACTGCTACCTGAAGTGATAGAGGATGCTTTTGACTCCAGAGCAGTTCAGAAACTTCCAGAGTATCTTAAATCACTAAGTGCTAGACTACACAAATTTTATTATGATCACCGTATCATAGGTAGTGTGGATGAAGCGCGATATCTTAAACTTCTTATGGTTGTTGCCCTTGCTCTTCATACAGGTTTAGAGTTGCTTGGCATAGAAGCAAAAGATAGAATGTAGCATTTTGCTACACTAAAAAAGTCCTCATCGCTTAACTGGATAAAGCAGGACCCTCCTAAGGTCTAGCTCGAGGTTCGAGTCCTCGTGGGGATACCAATAGTTAGTCTCATCTTAGTCACCTCAAGTCCTCTATTTTAGTTATCTGATTTTATCAATAATCTCTCTAAGATCTCTATTTTCAATGACAATATTTGCCTCTTTTTTGAGTATCTCTTTGGCACAAAATGCAACTCTTGTTGAGGCATGTTTAAACATGCTAAGATCATTTGCACCATCACCTACTACCATAGTCTCATCTTCTGTTATACCTAAGATAGATTGAAGCCGTGTTAACATCTGTCCTTTAGAGTCTGCAAACATCATCTCCCCGCCTACAGCACCTGTTAATCTACCATCTACTGCATATAGGGTGTTGGCAAAGTCTGCATCAAGACCCAATATTTGAGCTGCATGTGATGTGGCAGTTCGAAATCCTCCACTAAAGCAGATCACTTTTAAGCCTCTGCTCTTGAGTGCTCTAACAGACTCTACAGCACCACACATCAGTGGCAGAGATCTGCTAATCTGCTCCACTTTTTTTACCTCTAAACCCTCTAGTAGTTTTGCGCGCTCTTGAAGGCTTGCAAAAAAGTCAAGTTCACCTCTCATGGCACGATCAGTAATCTGCGCTACCTGCTCCTCAATACCGAGCTCTGCTGCAAAAAAGTCTATGGTCTCACCATTCATAAGTGTTGAGTCAAAATCAAATATACATAGTTTCACTTTTTTCACCTTCGTTAGTTATAATATCGCAATTATATCCTAAAGGCTCTTGTGTGTTTCGTACTCTTTTATCAAAACTTCAAACTAGCAGATATATCACGCTAGAGACAACACCTACTCACTCTGCTACACTTTCAGATATGTTAGATGAGATTGAACGCTTAAGACTAGATAAAATGATAGATGGTTTTAGCACAACTGACAATCCGCTATCTAAGCTTAAGTACAACTCTTTGTTTGCAGCGATGCGTCTACAAGAGAGGTTTAAAAAACCAGCCATCGCAACAATGAGCATGAGAGATAGAAATCGCATAGCTCTACAGTCTGATCTGCTTGGGGCAAATGATGTTGATGTGAGGGCGATATTGGCACTCACTGGAGACTCTGCTAAGATCTCAGATCAAAAAGGTGTAAAAGGCGTTTTTGAGTCAGATAGCACACTGCTACTTGACATGATAAGCGCATACAATGCAGGTAGTGATATAGAGGGTAAAAGATTCGCGACCGCTCCAAAGCCGATACTCCCATATGCTGTTATCAATGCTTATGCGCGCAATCCAAAGACTCTGCAAAAAAAGATGATTAAAAAGATTGAGCACAATGCCATCGGTATCATCACGCAACCTATCTACAACATAGACAATGCTAAGATATTATTAGATCTGCTTAATGAGGCAAATCATCTAGCAGGTAGTTGTGATACAACGCTTATCTTAGGTCTATTTCCAATCACCAAGCTATCTACAGCAAGATTTTTAGACTCACATGTGCCAGGCATTAGTGTTCCATCAAGCTGGATAGATGCACTTGAGAGCGCAAAAGATAGCTTAGAGTGCGAAAAGATAGGGTTTGATCTAAGTGCTCAACTACTAGATCAGATGTTAAGCTTACACCCAAAAATACACATCATGACTGCCAATAAGTTTGAGTTAGCACATAAGCTCTTAGATGAGGTGTCACTCTAAAATATAGAGTGTATCTACAGTGAGTTTATCAGCTTTTAGAGTAAGTTCAGCTACGGTTTTTATATCTCTACTATCAAGGCTTTGTAGAAGACTCTTTGCTGTCTTGTTGTCGATATAAATAGAGACAGGTAGGGTTAGGCTATTTGTGTGTGAGTAGAGAGTTGCAGTAAAAAGTTGACTCTGTTTGTCATACTCTATATCTTTGAGTTTTGGGTCCCCAAAGATCATATTCATAGCTCTACTAAGAGCTCTATCATACTCTAACTCTTTGTCTAGAAGCAGAAGAGATACTAAAGAGGTAATTTTTTCTATATTGTCTAAAGAGCTGTTAAATATCACTCTATCATAATCACTCTGTACACTTCTTACTGGAGTGATTAGAGAGTAGCTTGCGGCATATTTTAGATCACCACCAGCTGGTGTACGCTCAATGATATCACCAGTATAGAGCCCAAGCTCATCTAGACCATACGCTATAGATGATCCTATATATGTACTCTTGATCGCTTTTAGGTATCTAATCGGTATGTTCATGCTAGATATGCCATGTCCACTTCTATAGGAGACTCCAAAGTATTTTTGATACCTTTTAAATGGGTTTGCATTTACAATTTCGCTCTTAAGTGGCAGCCTATACTCATTGATCTGAGTGTTGATCTTAAGAGCACTTAGTGAGCCTATCTTTCTTTTTGTGAGCCTACTGGTACCTTGACGATAGAGAGTTATGGAGCTATTGGTTGCAAAAGAGTATCTTTGGGATGTGTAGCTATAGTTGCCTGTGTATACTATTGTATCTAGTCTACTAGATATCAATTTTTTATTAAAATCTCTTACAAGTGCATCTTGTAGTGTTGCTGTTGGCTTGTGGATATCTACATAGTCAACATAGGCGCTTTGAAGTGCCCAGATGAGACTGTTGGTGTGATCGTAAACGAGCGTAAAGTACTCAGACTTATCTCTCCAGATAATTTTAACACTACTGCTCTGCACACCTCTCTCATCAACCTCAATCAGCTCCTGCTCTTTTATTGGCTCTAGTGTTACATCAAGCACTCTATTTTCATATAGGTCTATCCACTGTTTGTCAGTCTCAAAGCCCTCTTTACTCACCTCTATGTGATAGCGTCCTGGTGTGAGATAGATGTAGTCTCTATATTTTGGTCGTATGTTTAGGATTCGTACTCTAGTCTCTTTGTCGCTCTTTACATATAGGTAAACTTTTGATGGGTAGGGTTCAAGATCACTAAGTTTTACGCTACCTATCTGTTGTGTGATAGCTAATTTATCTTGAATATCTAAAATGGTCACCATGTCAGCACGCCTTAGGCTTCGTATGTCGCGTGTTAGATAGGAGTGTTTTTTAAGTCCAGATCGCTCCAGTTTTGACTCTAGTGACTCTGGTTTTGGTTGAGCAATCTGCTCTTTTGGTGGCTCTACTCTATCTGGCTGCAGGCAACCTGTTAAGATAAATAGTGCAATAATAGTAGTAGATAAAGCTTTGAAATATCTCATAAAATCTTCTTAGTTAATTTGATGTTACTATAACACATCTAAACTACACCCAATCTTATAAAGCTCTATTTGCCCTATGGTGTTGAAGTTGTGCTACTATTGTGCTCTTTATAGAAGGAGTAGTTATGAGCCGTATAAAAATAGCAGCCACAAGCATCATCTTAAGCCTAAGCCTAAGTGCTTCACAGCTTTTGTACTATAGTGATGAGGTTCACTATAAGAGTAGTAGAGATGACTCTTTTGTAGGTTTTGGCAATAATCTACATGTTGTGTGTGGTGTAGATAGAGCGGTACTGGAGTCTCGCGGTAGTGCTCCTAAAGATAGTTCACTTAGCAGTACATACGCTAAGGTATCTTCCCTTCGCGACACTCTTGATCTGCTTGAGCTAAAGAGAACTTATCTCAAAAGCCTCCTTGCCAATAGCAGATATAAAGATAGATCTGCATCTAAGATGATTGATGAGGCTTCGATATTGGCAGATGAGGAGTTGCGTATTGCTAAGGAGTCTCAAAAGAGTAGAGATGAGCTCGATAAGATATCTCAAAAACTCTCAAAAGCTGGGTTAACATTGGATATGAGAGCACTCTATATAGCTCAAGAGTGTCAAGATCCAACCATAATCATTAACCCAAGAGCACTTATCATTAAACCTAGTTATGAGGCAGTAGCAGATGGTGCAAAAATTAAACTTACACATAAGCTAACGCTAACCAATAGAAGTGGTGTGGATATAGATGCCAAAGATGCTACTTTGTACACATACGCACTAAATGAGCCCATAAGAGTTCAGAAATTTATGCCTTGGAGACTAGAGGTTGGCTTAGCCAATAAGGAGCTGTATCGATCTGCTATGATGGCAGATGGGGCAATGGTACAAAAAGTGGGGCTAGCTAGATCTGCGCGTGTGAGCGTAAAACAGCGCAATGCTTCAAGATATGATCTTAAAAACTTACAGATAAAAGCTGATGGTAGCACCCAAGATGTAGTGGTATCAACCTATAAGTTGCCATATGAAGCTCAGCTTATAGTCTATCCATACTCAGATAGACGCGTATATATGAGCTATGAGTTTAAGCCAGATTCTCAGATCAAGTACCATAAGTGGAGAGTTAGTAGTGGCGATAGAGTTAATGAAAATGGAGTTGGAAGATATGTAGATGGTATCTATCAGCTATATGCTTATATAGATCGCGACATAGAGATAGAGCGCACCAGAGATATATTTAAAGAGAGTGAAGGATTTTTTAGCGGCACTAAAAAGCGTGATGGATATAGACTTAACATAACCAATCATGCTCCAACTTCTAAGAATCTTCGTATCATAGAGCGTATCCCGTTATCTACTAGTGATAAGATTGAAGTAGCTGATGTCTCTATTGAGCCAAAAGGGCTAAAGTATACCATTAGTAAAGATGGAAAGCTTACGATAGACACAACACTAAAACCAAAAGATAGACTCAAGATAGAGGTAAAATTTGTTATTAAACACGATAAAGATATAGAGATACGCTATTGATGCTATAATTTCAAGAAAAGGCGTAGTGTGAAGATAGCTATTATGGGTGCCATGAGTGAGGAGATAGAGCCGATACTCAAGGAGGTAAAAGAGTACAAGGTCAGTAAAGTAGCAGACAATAACTACTATGAGTGCAACTATGCAGGTCATGATTTAGTTATAGCTTACTCAAAAATTGGTAAAGTTTTCTCTGCTTTAAGTGCCACGATCATGTGTGAAAGATTTGGTGCAAAGTGTATGCTTTTTAGTGGTGTAGCAGGCGCTATTAATCCCAACTTAAAGATAGGAGACCTCATAGTCGCAACCAAATTAGCTCAGCATGATCTTGATATCACAGCGTTTGGACATGAGTATGGGTATGTGCCTGAAGGTTCTGTCTATATTGAGACTGATGCCACACTTAGAGCATTGGCACAAAAAGTAGCTAAAGAGCAAAACATAGAGCTTAAAGAGGGCATCATAGCAACTGGTGATCAGTTTGTAGCAGATGAGAGTAGGGTAGAGTGGATTAGAGATAATTTTGATGCGGATGCTCTTGAGATGGAGGGCGCTAGTGTAGCTGTTGTCTGTGATGCATTAGGCGTAGATCTCTTTGTGCTCCGTGCTATTAGTGATAGTGCTGATATGGATGCTGGTTTTGATTTTGATGAGTTTTTATGTAGTAGTGCTAAAGTGAGCGCTAGTTTTATACTAAAGATGGTAGAGAACATTGACTCATATAAGTAAAAAAATCATGCGACAACTAGGTCGTAGCAATGCCAAATTTGAGCTGATAGGTGAGGGCGATAGAGTAGCGGTTGCTCTTAGTGGAGGCAAAGATTCACTCACACTACTACATGCTCTGTGTGAGCAGCGTCGTCGTGCTCCGTTTAGTTTTGAGATCATAGCAGTGACCATAGGCTATGGCATGGGCGAAGACTTTACACATCTTATTGGGCACTGTAAAGAGCACGATATTAAACATGTTTTAAGAGATAGTTCAATCTATGAGACCTCCAAAGATAAGATCCGAAAAAATTCATCATTTTGCAGCTTTTTTTCAAGAATGAGACGCGGATATCTCTATAGTGTAGCAGAGGAGCTAGGGTGCAATAAGTTAGCTCTAGGTCACCACTTAGATGATGCTGTTGAGAGCTTTTTTATGAACATGATCTACAATGGTCAATTGCGTTCAATGTCACCAAAATACCTAAGCGATAGAGGCATAATGGTTATCCGTCCACTTATAGAACTTAGAGAGAGACAGCTTAGAGCTTGTGCTGATGAGAATGGGTGGCAGGTGATAGGAGATGAGGCATGTCCTGCTATGAGGTTTGACATTAAGATGCCACATGCTAGAGCTACTATGAAAAACATGTTAGCAGACATGGAGGATCAGTATCCAGATATATTTCAATCAATCAGAGCATCTTTTGGCAATATTAGCGATGAGAGCTTTTTTGATAAAGAGAGATTTAGAGTTAGTTAAAAGTCTATGTAGATAGGCTGTTCCCTATCTTTAAGATAGATGGTTTTGTAACTCTAGGCAAGGAGTATTTATGAAAATCGTAAAACTAACTGAAAAAAATATAGAAGATGAGCATATCTGCTGTGCTATCAGTGATAAAAAGTGTAAAGATGGTTATGAGAAGAAAAAAGAGTGGCTAAAGAGTGAGTTTTAAAATGGCGATCTAGTTACTTTGGAGATGAAAGCCCAAAGGCATTTGGATAAGTTGATATAAATACAAATTAATGAAGCAGATAACTATCATCCGTCATGCTAAAGTAGATATAGATGATACTTAGTGGAAGTGACACTAACTAATTTGGCAAAGCCAATTTTACCTTTAGCTCACTCAATATCTCAATATACTGCTTTTTATCTCGGTTCAAATGATATATCATTAGTGCTCCTTCATATGTTGCGATGATAAGCTGTGCGGTTGATAGAGTTTGACAATGTGATATCTCATTTTTTTGTATGCCTTTTATTAAAATATCTTCTATTAGTTTTTCAAACTCTTTATATGTCTTTGAGAGCAGTTTTTTAAACTCTTCATCTATATAAACCATCTCTTGAGACATTTTGTTTAATGGGCATCCGTATATAAGAGTATCAGGAGCACTTATGAGAGTCTTAAAAAGAGATTCTATGGGTCTGTTATCTTCTAAAATTTTTTTATATTTTTTGATGAGATTTTTCTCAATTCTCTCTTTTATTACAGCCAATCCTAACTCTTTTTTAGATTTAAAAAAATGATACATAGATCCTTTGTTTATACCAACTTCTTTTAAGATTGTTGAGATATTTGCACCTTGATATCCATTTTTATAAAAAGAGTTAAATGCTGAATCAATTAATAGTTCTTTAGTATCTTTTTTCATAAATTTATTATAACCTAACTTGACTTATCAGTCAAATACTGATATGATTTTACTTGACCGTACAGTCAACTAAAAATTAAGAGGTACAAAATGAAGCAGATACAAACACCCATAACAGGCTGCATCACACAAAATGCAAAACTATCAAGTGTAGATATCAAAATATATGAAGCATTAAATCAGTTTTATACAGCATTTAACGGCAGAGATTTTGAGTTGATGCAAAAAAACTGGCTGCGTAGTGAAGAGATAGCCATGGATAATCCACTAGGTGGAATTGTGAGAGGCTGGGATGAGATCAAGAGTATCTATAAGCAAATATTTTCAGGAAAGGCTGTTGTATATGTAGAGTTTTATGACTACACTATCATGAAGCTAGATGGGGGTTTTTGTGCAGTTGGGCGAGAGAGAGGTACTCTTGAGATAGATAGCAAAAAACTTGACTTAGCAATTCGCACAAGTAGAGTTTATAAAATAATAGATGGCAACTATAGACAAATCCACCATCACGGCTCTATCGAAAATCCTATGCTTTTAGATCAATATCAAAAAATACTAAAGTAAGGAGTTAGCATGGAGATATATGACTTAACAACATTTTATATTGTTGCGATGG
>JAMONY010000059.1 GCA_027066325.1 Helicobacteraceae bacterium
CCATGTATCTTTCCTATGATACCCATACTCTCATCTATCATAGTCTCTCAAGGTGAGGGGTTGAGTGCTAAAAGGGGCTTTATGCTCTCTTTTGTATATGTGATAGCAATGGCATTTGCCTACTCTATTGCAGGGGTGTTGGCTGGACTATTTGGAGAAAATCTACAGGTAATGTTGCAAAACCCATACGCGATCTCAGCCTTTGCTTTTATATTTGTTATTTTAGCATTTTCAATGTTTGGATTTTACGATATCGCTCTTCCATCATCATTTCAGACAAAACTAAGCCGTGTCTCTGATGATGCTAGCAAGAGAGGTGGATACATTGGTGTAGCTATCATGGGTTTTTTAAGTGCACTTATAGTTGGTCCTTGTGTTGCTCCCGCTCTTGCTGCTGCTCTTGTCTATATAGGTCAGAGTGGAAGTGCACTACTTGGAGGCTCAGCACTATTTGTGCTTAGCTTGGGCATGAGCGCACCTCTGCTTCTCATAGGTCTTGGAGCCGGTAGATTTATGCCTAAGCCTGGTGGTTGGATGAGTATTGTGACTAAAGTATTTGGTGCTGTTATGATCGCTATTGCAATCTGGATGATGTCACGCATCTTACCTGATGAGACCACCATGACTCTCTGGGCACTCTTTTTTATAGTCTCTGCTATCTATCTAGGAGCACTAGAGAGGCTAGAGTCTAGCAGACGAAGCTGGAATGCCCTGCAAAAAGCTACTGCTATTATCTTCTTGATATATGGTGTTGCACTCTTAGTTGGAGCACTATCTGGCAATAGCTCTTTGAGTCAGCCGCTAAAGAACTTGGCTCAAACATCTTTTATAGCAGATGCTAAAAAAGAGAGCTTGCAATTTAAAACTGTAAAGTCTATAGATGAGCTAGATCAGATCTTAGCACAGAGTAGAGGTCAAAATATCATGTTAGACTTTAGTGCTAAGTGGTGCGCGGCATGTGAAGAGTATGAGCAGATCACATTTGTCAATAGTAGCGTGATAGCTGCTCTTAGCGGATACACGCTTATCAAAGCAGATGTGAGTGAAAATAGCCCAGCTACAAAAGCTCTCATGAAAAAATATGGGGTTTTTGGTCCACCTGTTGTGATATTTTTTGATAAAAATACTCAGATATTAAAACATAAAACTTTAGTAGGATTTACACCACCAGAACAGTTTTTGACAAATTTAAGTCAATAGTAGTTAAGTTGAGTATGAAAGGTTAGGGTGGTTGATATGTTAAAAATTGCTGCTATCCAGATGAGCATGTCTGAAGATATTGCAAACAATATTGTAAAAGCAGAGCAGATGGTACGCCGTGCCGCATCTTTTGGAGCTAAAATCATACTGCTACCAGAACTATTCTCCACGCTATATTTTTGTAAAGATAGAGATGATAGCTATTTTACGCTAGCACAAGAGCGTCAAGACTCTACACTTATAAAACAGTTTAGCTCTTTGGCAAAAGAGCTCTCTGTTGTGCTACCCATAAGCTATTTTGAGAAGTGTGAGAGTAGATACTTTAATTCGGTTGTTATAATAGATGCTGATGGTAGAGTGCTTGGTAACTACCGAAAAACTCACATACCAGATGGTGCTGGATATGAGGAGAAGTACTATTTTAGTGCAGGTGATAGTGGGTTTATGGTTTTTGAGACTCTATATGCTAAGATAGGTGTTGGAATCTGTTGGGATCAGTGGTTTCCAGAGAGCTCTAGGTCTATGGCGCTACTTGGCGCAGAGATTTTGATGTTTCCTACTGCTATTGGGAGTGAGCCGGAGATAGGATATGATAGTCAAGGGCATTGGCATAGAGTCCAGCAAGGAGCTGCTGCTGCCAACATAGTGCCACTTATGGCTGCTAATAGGGTAGGAGAAGAGGTGGCTAAGAGCTGCTCTATAAGATTTTATGGATCATCATTCATCTGTGATGAGAGCGGTAAAATTATAGAGTATGCCCGTAGAGATGAAGAGGATATTATCTGTGCAGATCTTGATCTATCTAAGATAGCTAAACTACGGGAGTATTGGGGACTTTTTAGAGATAGACGCAAAGAGGTATATCTGTGAGATATCTATCTAAGAGGGTATGATGGAGTGGACGGTTACCAATTTTTTAGTTGCTAATTTTATCATCATTGTGAGCTCTATACTACAGATGGCAACTGGCGTAAGTGTGGGTATGATTATTGTGCCATTTTTGGCAATGATTAGCTTAACACTAATCCCAACACCTATCATTTTTGCCTCACTAGCTCTTACTATGATGATGGCATATAGAGGTAGAGATCAGATAGACTTTAAAAATATGCCAAGAGTGAGCGTTGGCATGATATGTGGTATTTTTGCTGCCCTATATCTTCTTAAAAGTATAGATACAGAGCACTTAGGTCTGCTTTTTGGGGTATTTATACTCTTTTCGGTCATCATAAGTGCAAGAGTTAACTCCTTTACTCTAAGCCCGATATTGAACTATAGTGGCGGCTTTGTAGCTGGATTAATGGGTGCTATTGCAGCAGTTGGTGGGCAGATTTTAGCACTACTATTTCAAAATCATCCACTAGCATCAATCAAAGCGACACTAGCTCTTTTATATACTATCTTCTCTATAGTTATGCTTGTGGTTTTTTACTTTTTTAAAGAGTTCTCTTATGAGCAGATGGTCTCTGGGTTTTATCTTATGCCAGGATTTATCATAGGATTTGTAGTAGCTCCGATATTTGTAAGATACTTTAATCCGAGCTACTCTAAAACTGCTGTCTTGCTTATGGCAAGCATAGGTGCTTTAATGCTAATTGCAAAAAGCATCTAGTATCTAAATTACTTTTTGCTCAATATATGTGCTAGTGAAGTTCCTAGTTTAGTACTTGAGTGATTAAATGCATCATGTATGCCACTTAGTGACCTCTTGTAGAATTTCTTTGCATCTGGACGCTGAAGAAATTGAGTATACTCTTTTATATTGTCTATCTCTAGATTTCTATAGGCATAGACAAGAGAGAGTGTAACAAGCTGATGAACTTCTGCTCTCATCTGATCTTGATGTGCAGATAGCTGCTCTTTTAAAGCATCTATGTTTACACTCTGATCTGGATTTGTTGCAGTTGACATAGCTATAAAGATCGCTATTGTGCTACTGTTTTGCAACTCCATGCTAAAGTCAGTACTCTTAACAAGATCATCTATCTTTTCTGCAAGCTCCACGCGCTCTTTATCTGCTAGAAGAGATGTTGCGTTGCTCATCATATCTTGATATGCCTTGGCTGTTGATGCTCTATTTTCTGCATCTGTTATAGCTCTTCCTAGATCAGAGTTGTACCATGTAAGTAGACTAGTTGCTTCAGACTCTAACATACTACTCTTAAGCTTAGAGCTTACGATATTGAGGACTTTAGTAGAGTCGAAGGCATCATCTATAGATCTATGAATCTTGAGTGAGTCTGCATCAGATATAGTGTCAGACTGCTCTCTAGCCTGCTCAAATCCTATCCAAATCAGATCTGGATACTCTGCTAACTGCTTACTTAGTCCTGAGAGCACTATGAGTTTTTTGAGTGATTTATCAGTTATGGGTTGAGCTAGAAGCACCATGGGTACTAGAAGTATCAACAGTACAAATAGTTTTTGTCGTATTTTTATCACTTATGTTCCTTTAAGATTAAATTTGAATTTAACATAGAAATTATAGCACAATAAGCCGCTCAACTGTATCTTGATAGACCCTACTTTGCAGTCTTAACACCATCTTTGTCTTTGGGGTATTTTTTGTAACTATGATAGGTGATAGAGAGTAGGGGCTATTGGATACTATCTCACGCAACCTAAGCTGATCTTTTAGAGGCGGTGGATTGTAGAGTAGCTCTTGAATGGTAGCGTAACTACTTAGTAGTTCTCTGTTGAGATACTCTAGCGTGATAAGCCGAACATTGTCACGACTAAGATAGCTTATGTGATCTATATGTTTTGTTATAGTAGCTTTACAGATAGCGCGCGGTAGAGTTGAGTAGTGTAGAGCATACACATCTATCTTCTCTGAGTTACTACTTAAAGAGCAGTGTAGTTGCCTATAGTTTAAAAACCTCTCTTTAACAATCTCATAATCTCTATCTTGATTCTCAAGCTGGACTCTTCTCTCATATAGCTCAATTCTCTGCTCAATAGATCCTGGCAGTACTGCTGCATCAATAGGGCTATATAGCTCACTAGCAGTCTTATCTTGAGTGGTTCGTTGCATGTTTAGCCCATAAAGACAGCCACAGTAATCTTGACGATAGAGTTTGTGCTCTTTGGCACAAAGAGACTGCTCTTGGGTCCCACCACCACTTCTATAGTCTACAGATATAAATTTAACCCCACTCTGCTTATAGAACTCATCACCCGCCTTTTTAAGCTGTTGTTGAGACTTTAGAGGGCTTACTAGAAGGGTAGTGGTAAAACTCTTCTCGCCAAGTTCTACAGCCTTTTGTGCACTCACTTCAAATCTACGATCAAAGCAGACTTCACATCGTTTGCCCTTTTCAGGTTCACTCTCTAGACCTTTAGTTAGCTCTAGCCATGTCTCATAGTCATACTCAGCAGTGATTAGTTCTATATCTAAGAGTGCACATGAGCGCTCAACATCAAGTAGTCTTAGTCTATACTCTGAATATGGGTGTATATTTGGGTTGTAGAAGAAGCCTGTAAGCTTCTCATCGGCAAATTCACGCTGAAGACGCTCTAGAAAAAAGTGGCTATCTACAGAGCAGCAGATATGAACTAGCACTATCTGCTCTCTAAGATCTCAACTTTTACCATCTTGTCACCAGACTCTATCTTATCAAGAGTTGACATTGAGTTACTATCATCTGGATCTATGCCACCAAAAACAGTATGTACACCATCAAGATGGGGGCACGGCACAAAGCAGATGAAAAATTGACTTCCACCTGTATTTGGACCAGCATGAGCCATAGAGATTGTACCTTTTTCATGGCGGTGTGTGTTAGTGCTAGTCTCACATGCTATAGAGTAGCCTGGACCACCAGTACCAGTACCAGTTGGGCAGCCACCTTGTGCCATAAAGCCAGGTATAACACGGTGAAAATCTAAACCATCATAGTACCCATCTTGTACTAAAGAGGCAAAATTTGCCACTGTATTTGGTGCCTCGTCTGCATATAGATCAAGATAGATCTCACCACGATCTGTTGTGATCTTTGCTACCTTTAACTTAGCTAGCTCATCACTACTTAAATTGTAAACTTTTAACTCTTTATTGCCAAACATAAACTCTCCTGTCTCATAATATTGATTGCGCAATTATACCCTAAAGATTATTTTTTGGATCTGCGTCTGTAAAATGTCCCCACTTTAGTCTACTACCAGCTAAAAGGTGAAAATGTAGATGTTTTACCTCTTGCGCACCGTGCTCTCCTATGTTAGTGATAAGTCTATAGCCATCCTCTTTGATACCAAGTTTCTCAACTAGTTTCTGGATAAATGCTGTCATATCTGCCATCATCTGTGGTGAGACATCATTGAAGCTATCTATGTGAATCTTGGGGATAATGAGCACATGTATGGGTGCTTTTGGGTTGATATCGTGAAAAGATAGGAACTTATCATCTTCACTAATTGGGTTTGATGGTATCTCTTTGTTGAGTATCTTGCAAAATATACACATGTTGGAGCCTTTTTTTATAAAGTTTGTTATTGTAGCATACTCTTTTTAAATCACTTTGGATACAATATGACAAATTTTCTCACAAAAGGAGAGCCACCAATTGGAAGAGTGGTATAAAAAGATAGATGGATCCAGCACTGTTGATGAGTTGGAGCAGATCCGTATCGCTATATTTGGCAAAAAAGGTATCTTGGCAGCAGAGTTTGCAAAGATGAAGAGCATTGCAGCTCAAGATAGAGCAGGGTTTGCAAAAGAGCTAAATGAGCACAAAAGCTCTTTGATGGAGCAGCTTAGAGCTAAAAAAGAGCAGTTGATGCTAATGAAGCTACAAGAGGACATGGAGGCTGAAGCCATAGATGTAACACTTTTTAGTAGTATGTCTCAAAGAGGAGGCTTGCATCCTGTAATGCAGGTTATGGATAAAATCGTAGAGTATTTTGTATCTATGAACTTCTCTATAAATACTGCTAAAATGATAGAGGATGATTTTCATAACTTTGAAGCGTTAAACTTGCCCAAATACCATCCAGCAAGAGATATGCAAGATACATTCTATTTTAAAGATGAGATGTTGCTAAGAACACACACTTCACCAGTACAGATTAGAACCATGATGAAGGAGCAGCCACCAATTCGCATGATAGCGCCAGGCGCTGTCTTTCGTCGCGATTTTGATATCACACATACACCTATGTTTCATCAGGTAGAGGGACTTGTTGTTGATGATGAGAGTGTAGTGTCATTTGCTAATTTAAAGTATATACTCGAAGACTTTCTTCACTACATGTTTGCAGATGTAGAGGTTAGGTTTCGACCAAGCTTTTTCCCGTTTACGGAGCCATCTGCTGAGGTTGATATTAGCTGTATATTTTGCAAAGGTAGCGGGTGTAGAGTCTGTTCTCAAACCGGCTGGCTTGAAGTTTTAGGCTGTGGGATGGTTGATCAGAATGTGTTTGATGCTGTTGGTTATAAAAATGTGAGTGGCTATGCATTTGGACTTGGTGTTGAGAGGTTTGCAATGCTTATACATCATATTGGAGATCTTAGGTCTCTATTTGAAGGAGATATTAGACTTTTGGAGCAGTTTAGATGATTGTCACACGAAAATGGTTAGAGGAGTGGGTAGATCTAAGCGGCATAACTCTTGAGCAGATATGTGCTAAACTTAACTCTATTGGACTTGAAGTTGAGAGAGTGCACTCTTATAACATACCAAAAGGTGTTGTAGTAGGCAGGGTGCTTGAGTGTACAGATCATGTAGATGCAAAAAAACTTAGTGTCTGCAAAGTTGATGTTGGTGATACTGTTTTACAGATAGTGTGTGGTGCTAGCAATGTAAAGGCAGATCAGTATGTTGGTGTAGCAGTTGTGGGGGCAGTATTAGATAATGCTCTTGAGATTAAACCAGTTGAGCTTAGAGGGGTGAGTTCACATGGTATGATCTGCTCTGCTAGTGAGCTTGGACTCACCATGAATGCAGATGGCATACTTGAACTTGATGATAGTATAGGTGAGCTTATTGTTGGTAGAGAGCTTTGTGAGTACGAGACACTGTGTGATGATCTTATAGAGATAGAGCTTACCGCTAATCGCGGAGACTGCTTGAGCATAAGAGGCGTTGCGCGAGATTTAGGTGCAGCATTTGAGAGGAAGTTGAAAAAACCTACTATTAAGTTGCAAGATGAGTGTAACTCTCATCGAGCCATAGGAAGAGCTGTAAGACTTCAAAGTGACCTTAATATAAATGCTAATTTAGAGTTTTTTGTAGTTGACTTAGACTCTTTAGTGGTAGACCTTCTTGTAGCATTTAGAGTTGGATTATTAGGCTTAGCAACAGATAAATTTAGTAAAATAGAGACTCTATTGCGCTACTCTATGCATGATGTTGGTGTTATCATGCGCTCATACGACCTAGAATTTTTTAAAGATGAACAAGATAAGATGGCTACCATATATCTTCGTTCTATAGAAGATGGACTTATAGGTGTCTGTTCACACAAAGAGCAAGCATCAACTGTTGGTGTGTCTCAGCAAAATAGCTCAAAAGTTACTACTCAGAGCAAATTGGCTCTTATCGAAAGTAGCTATATAGATCCAGAAGTGATATGTGAAATTGTTGTAAAAAATAAGATAGAGTGTGATGAGTTATACTACAATGTATCAAGAGGTAGTGAGAGCGATCTCTCTTTTGGTAGCAAGGCTCTATTTGCTCTGTTTGCAAAAAAAGATACATGCAGGGTCTATAGCGGTAGCTTAACTCATATGGATACAGCTCAAACAAAAATTATCCAACTAGAGATGGGATATATCAGGTCTTTGATCGGGGTCGATATAGAGCAGTCTAAAGTTATGTCAATCCTTACAGATCTATCTCTTGATGTCTCAAAAAGTAGTGGTGAGCATCTAGTAGTAAGTGTACCTAGGTTTCGACACGATATCCACAATAGACAAGATATAGTTGAAGAGATAGTAAGAATGATCGGTATTGACAATATAGACTCAAAACCTCTTAGCATGCAAGAGAGTAGCTCTTTAGATAGCGAATATATAAAGTATAAAAAACGCATAGAGTACAGACATCGTGCGGCATCTTTAGGCTTTTTTGAGACTATACACTTTGTCTTTTCTGAGCGTGTGGGGTTACAAAGGTACGGCTTTGAGTGTGTAGATCCAGATCTTGAGCTACTAAATCCCATAGCTAACACACTAGATACTTTACGACCTACACTTCTATATAATCTACTTCAAGCAGCCAGTTTGAATGCCAAAAATAGCTATAGAAAAATAGCGCTTTTTGAGATAGGATCTGTATTTGACTATGAGCGTCAAGAGAGTGTTAAGATGGCTCTGTTATTGAGCGGTGAGATAGAGAGTGATACTCTGCTCAATAGCGGTAAGCCAGATCAGGTTGAGTTTTCACATCTTGCCACTATCTGCTCAAATATTTTTGGTGATATCACACTTGTTGAACATAGGGCATCCCATAAGATAGCGCACCTATACCAGAGTGCGCAGATCATCCAAAATGGTATGGTTATTGGTGAAATATTTAAGCTACATCCAGCTATTGAGAGTGAGTTAGGACTTGGTTCAACTCTGCTTTGTGAAGTTGATTTTAATCTGCTCAAATATGACCTAGTAGTTGCTAAAGAGTACTCAAGATTTCAACCATCTTTTAGAGACTTAAGTATCTGTGTTCCCAAGCAGATGAGCTATCGACGCATAAGATCTACTATTGATGAATCTGGAAGCAGGTATATTACAAGACACTATATTGTAGACCGGTATAGTGATGAGAATATGGGAGATCAGATGAGTTTAACTTTGCGTTTTGTACTTCAATCTCAAGAGAAGACGCTTAGTGAAGATGATATCACTCAAGATATACAAAGTGTGCTTGATGAGTTAAAAAAGAGATTAGGAGCAGAACTTAGATGAGAGTTGCAACAGTAAAAAGAGCGTCACAGTTTGAGCTTGTAGCTGACAAGATAGCTCCTGATAAATCGATTTCACACAGATCAGTTATGTTTGCTATGTTGAGTAGATCGCAGAGCCGTATTACTAACTTTTTACGCGCAGAAGATACTCTCAATAGTCTCAATATAATCCGCCATCTTGGCGCAGAAGTTAAAGATGATGGTGACACGATACTTATCAGATCAGACGGTATTAAAGAGGCATCTGTAGTGTTAGATTGTGGCAACTCTGGTACAGGCATGAGGCTTTTTTGTGGTCTTTTAGCATCGGCTGATGGACACTTTGTTTTGAGTGGCGATGAGTATCTATGTCGTCGCCCTATGAGACGCGTCACTGAGCCTTTGCGCTCTATCGGAGCTAAGCTTGATGGTCGTGAGGGTGGTGAGAAAGCACCACTTAGCATACGAGGAGCATCTATAAAGGCATTTAACTACACCTCTTTAGTCTCATCTGCTCAAGTTAAAAGTGCAATGATACTAGCAGCTTTAAGAGCTGACGCAGAGTGTAGTTTTAGTGAGCCATCGCTAAGTAGAGACCATACGGAGTTGATGTTAAAAGGTATGGGTGCACAGATAAGCACTACTAATCTTACAACTACAATCAAGCCTCTAAAAGAGCCACTAAGACCGTTAGATATACGCATACCAGCAGACCCATCAAGCGCATTTTTCTTTGCTGTAGCAGCTGCTATCACACCTAACTCATCTGTACTTATTAGAGGAGTTACTCTAAACAAAACACGCATCGAAGCATTTAAAGTGTTGGAGAAAATGGGTGCAGATATAGAGTATATAGAGCTAGAGAGTCGCTATGAGCCAATAGGTGATATAGTAGTAAAGTATGCACCTTTAAAAGCAGTAACTGTAGATAGCAACATAGCGTGGCTCATAGATGAGCTACCAGCCCTCTCAATAGCATTTGCATGTGCTGATGGTGTGAGTGTAGTAAAAAATGCCAAAGAGTTAAGAGTCAAAGAGAGTGATCGCATAGATACAGTTGTGACAAATCTACTAAAATGTGGTATTGAGGCTAAGCAGAGTAGTGATGGATATGAGATTAGAGGTGGTAATATAAGAGAGGCTACCGTAGATAGCTATGGTGATCACCGTATAGCTATGAGTTTTGCGATAGCTGGTCTAAGATCTGGCATGATCATAGAAGATACAGAGTGTATCCAGACCTCGTTCCCAAACTTTTTTGATCTACTAGCCAAGATAGGCGGGGTTAATGAGAGTTGAGCTAGCTCAAAATTATGGCTTCTGCTTTGGTGTCAAGCGCGCCATTAAGATAACAGAGGAGCATCAAAACTCTACAACATATGGTCCGCTTATACATAATTCCAAAGAGATCGATAGACTAAAACGCGAATATAATGTCTCAGTAACCGAAGATCTGGCCAAATTTAAACCAGATGATACTGCTGTAATCAGAACACATGGTATACCAAAAAATGAGCTCAAAATCTTAAAAAATAGTGGCGTTAAGATTGTAGATGCCACCTGCCCATATGTCACTAAGCCACAAGATATATGTGAACAGATGAGCAAAGAGGGCTACTCTATTGTAATCTTTGGAGATGAGATGCACCCTGAGATACGAGGTGTCAAAAGTTATGCTAAACAGGGTGCTGTAGTTATAAACTCTATTGGTGATCTAGATGGTATCAAACTCTCTGAGAAGATCGCTTTAGTTGCTCAGACAACTAGAAAGATAGAGGAGTATCAGAAGATAGTGGCATATTTTATAGAAAAACATAGAGAAGTGAGAGTTTTTAACACTATATGCAACGCAACATTAGATAATCAAGATGCTGTTTTAAAGCTTGCTAAACATACAGATATAATGATCATTATTGGTGGCAAAAACTCATCAAATACAAAACAGCTTTTCAATATCGCAAAAGAGTACTGTACAGATAGCTATCATATAGAGAGTCAAGAAGATATAGACAAGAGCTGGTTTAAAGAGAAACAGTACTGTGGTATAAGTGCAGGTGCATCAACTCCAGAGTGGATAATTCAAGATATTGTGCAAATAATTGAGAAGATATAGGCAATTTTTCATAAAAAAGTAAATAAAAAGTAAAATTAAGATATAATCACGGTATTTTATTTTGCAATGAGGTATGGGCATGGCTTTCGATAACGAAGCAGTTGAAGAGGAAAATTTTGCACAGATGTTTGAAGCATCTTGTAAAGAGCAGGAATCAAATCGCATCACAGAGGGTGAGATTGTTGAGATTCAAGAAGAGGATGAGCGCGCGCTTGTAGGTGTTGGTGAGAAGTTGGAGGGTATTATCTCTCTAGATGAGATCAGAGATGAAGATGGAACTCTTCTTTTTGGTGTTGGTGACAAGATCACAGTTATGGTTACTGGCTATTATAATGAGAGACCAAAGATCTCATATAGACAAGTGTTGCGTCAGAAAAAGACACTAGACTTTATAGCCACACATAAAGATGATTTTGAATCTTTGGTTATTGAGGGCAAAATCGCCAAGAAGAACAAAGGTGGCTTCATAGTAGAAGCTGACGGAGTTAGTTTCTTCTTGCCGCGCTCACTAGCGCTATTTAAAGAGAGTGATAATGTTGTAGGACGATCTGTTCGTGCACAAGTTATCAAACTTGATGATGATACCATTGTGGTATCGCGCCGAAAACTTTTTAACGAAGAGAAGAAGCGTAAAAAAGAGGTGATAGATGCTCTTATGGAAGATGACAAGATAGTAGAGGGCACTATCAAAAAGATCACTAGTTACGGAATGTTTGTTGATGTTGGTGGAGTAGATGGTCTAGTTCACTACAACGAGATAAGCTATAAAGGACCTGTAAATCCTTCTAAGCTATACAACGAAGGTGATGTAGTTACAGTAAAAGCAATATCTTACGATAAAGAGAAGAGACACTTATCGCTCTCTATTAAAGCTGTTATGTCAGATCCATGGGTTGAGATAGAGGAGGAGCTAGAGCAGGGCGACTCTATCACAGTTATTGTAAGCAACATAGAGCCATACGGTGCTTTTGTTGATCTTGGAAATGATATAGAGGGATTTTTACATATCTCTGAAATCACTTGGGATAAAAACATCAAAGACCCATCTGAGTATCTTACAGTAGGTGAAGATATAGATGTTGAGGTTATAGATATAGACTCACAAAAACATAGACTAAGAGTCTCTCTTAAGTCACTTCTACCTAAGCCGTTTGATGAGTTTATCAAAAAGCGTAAAGAGGGTGAGATTGTCGTAGGTATCATCACATCTTTGACCGATTTTGGGGCTTTTGTTAAGATTGATGGTGTTGAGGGTCTGTTGCATAATCAAGATGCATCATGGGACAAAGGGACAAAGTGTAGAGATCTTTTTAAGAGTGGCGATGAGGTTGAGGTTAAGATAGCAAAGATCAACTATGATGATCAGAAGATCTCTTTAAATCGTAAAGCTCTACTAGAGAGTCCTGTAGAGAAGTTTGCAGCTACACATAGAGTCAATGATATCGTATCTGCTCAAGTACGCGATGTTAAAGATTTTGGTGTTTTTGTTACGCTAGAAGATGGAGTAGATGCACTTATACGCAATGAAGATCTTGAGCCACTAGTGGCTGAAGAGCTAACTAAAGATCAAGAGATAGAAGCAGCTATTGCCAATATCGATGTAGCAAGAGATCGCATAAGACTATCTGTCTCTAAATTATCACGCCTTAAAGATAAGCAGATTATAGATCAGTTAAATCATGAGGAGTCAAGCAATAGTCTTGGCGATCTCATAAAAGATAAGCTAAATCGCTAATCTTTTCACATGTGCACTTGCACATGTACCTCTGTATGCAAATAGGATAAAATAGTATGAAAAAACCAAAAATTGTTGTCTGTGACCACATACATAAAGCTGGTCTACAAATGCTCAAAGATGATCCAGAGATAGAAGCAGTTGAAGCTGCTGATATAGACAAAATCTCTCTTTTAGATGTTATTGCTGATGCTGATATTGCTATAACGCGTAGCTCTACAGATATCGATACTAAGTTTATATCTGCTGCTAAAAATATGAAAGCAGTTGTACGCGCTGGTGTTGGTGTGGACAATGTAGACATAGATGGCTGCTCACAAGAGGGCATCATTGTTATGAATGTTCCAACAGCCAATACTATAGCAGCAGTAGAGCTAACCATGACACACATGCTCTCGTGTATGAGAATGTTTGTCTATTCACACGATCATCTTAAAAACCAGCGCATCTGGAAACGAGAGAAGTGGTATGGTAGAGAGCTTAAGGGTAAAAAACTTGGAATCATAGGCTTTGGCAATATTGGCAGTAGGGTTGGTGTGCGATGTAAAGCATTTGAGATGGATGTTCTCACATATGATCCATACATACCAGCCTCAAAAGCTACAGATTTAGGTGTAGAGTATACAGAGTGCTTTGATGATATACTCTCTTGTGATATTATCACTATTCATACACCAAAAAACCAAGAGACTATAGACATGATAGGTGCTAGTGAGATATCAAAGATGAGAGATGGTGTGGTTTTGATTAACTGTGCTAGAGGTGGTCTCTATAATGAAGATGCTCTCTACGAGGCCCTTAAATCTGGTAAAGTTGCTTTTGCCGGCATAGATGTATTTGTCAAAGAGCCAGCAGTTGACAATAAGCTATTGGATTTAGACAACATTATAGTCTCTCCACACTTAGGTGCAAACACAGTAGAGTCACAGTACAACATAGGTGTACAGGCTGCAGCTCAAGCGATAGAGGCAGCAAAAGGTATAGCCTATCCAAATGCTTTTAATCTACCAATAGATGAGAGTAAGATTCCTCCATTTGTAAAGCCATACTTAGATCTTGCTCAAAAGATTGGCTTTATGGCGAGTGAACTTAACCGTGCACAGGTGGTCTCTATAAAAGTGAGTGCAGAGGGTGATATATCTTCATATGTAGAGTCACTGTTGACATTTGTGACAGTTGGTGCACTTGCAGACAAGAGTGGTGAGACTCTAAACTATGTTAATGCTACCTTTGTAGCTGAGCAAAAAGGTATAGAGCTAGAGAGCACAGAGGCATCATCTACTAGTGTCTATAAAAATCTTATATCTGTTAAGCTTACTACTCAAAAAAGTGTTGTTAATATCAGTGCTACTATATTTGATGATAGCGTACAGCGTATAGTTCGTATCAATGGCTTTGATCTCGATATAGAGCCTAAGGGTAACCTCATACTATTTCGCAACAGTGACACGCCAGGAGTTATAGGCAAAGTGGGCAAAATTTTAGCAGACCATGATGTCAATATAGCAGACTTTAGACTTGGTAGAAGATCTGGTGGCGGTACAGCACTAGCTGTTATCATCACAGATAGCGCAGCTGATGAAAATACACTAAACAAACTAGCTAGTCTAGATGAGTGCGTTGGTGTTGATGCTATACGACTATAAATATAGAAGGAGAGGGTTATGAGATTGCTATTGAGTATTGTACTGCTATCTGGAGCACTACAGGCTGATTTGGTGCGAGATGCTAAAAAAGAGGTGGTATTTGATTCAGAGACTTTTTTAACTTGGCAAGATACAAGAGACAATGTAAAAGTTAGAAGAGATTGGAGTGGTGCTTATAAGTACTGCATTGCTCTTGAGCTCAACAACCATAAAGATTGGAGACTTCCAACTAAAGATGAACTTCTGTCTATAGTGGATCTTACTGGTAAGGTTAAGTTAAATCCGATCTTTGAGCATAAAATTGCAAGCGCATACTGGACTAGTTCAGTACCAAAAAATGATCTTCCTTTAGCTTGGAGAGTCAATTTTGATGATGGAAAAGCGCATTGGGGTGCTCAAAAATTTGATTTCAATATACGATGTGTACGAGATACTAAGCATAAGATCTCAAGCAACTAGTATATCAAATATTGCAGTAACTCTGTCTAATATTAACTGATATCATATTGTTATCAATACTACGGCAAGTTAAGCAGTAACTCTGTTTGGTATAATTTAGATAGTATTGCACTATCGTTAGTCTATTTTCTGAAGGTTTTGTATGTTTGTTGATCACATAGAGTTAGATCTCTCTTCTGGTAAAGGTGGCGCTGGTTGCGTTGCATTTCGTAGAGAGAAGTTTGTTACCAAAGGTGGACCCAATGGTGGCAATGGTGGGCGCGGTGGCGACCTATGGTTTAGAGTTGACAACAATACGCATACGCTAGCACACTTTAAAGGCAAAAGAAAAATAGCAGCGGAGAATGGTGCACCAGGTCTAGGCTCAAATATGACTGGAAAATCTGCTCCAAAATGTGTGCTTGTAGTACCTCCAGGTACACAGGTACTAGATGCTACAACAGGAGAGCTTCTTCTTGACATGGTTCATGAGGGAGATGAGAAAAAACTTTTGAGTGGTGGCAAAGGTGGTCTTGGTAATGTTCACTTTAAATCATCTACAAATCAACGCCCAATGTATGCACAGCCTGGTGAAGTAGCAGAGCACATTAGTGTAAGACTGGAGCTAAAACTTATAGCAGATGTTGGGTTGGTAGGATTTCCAAATGTTGGCAAGTCGACACTAATTTCAACTGTATCAAATGCAACTCCAGAGGTTGCAAACTATGAGTTTACCACACTTACTCCAAAGCTGGGGCAGGTTGAAGTTGGTGATTTTAACTCCTTTGTTATGGCTGATATACCTGGAATCATAGGCGGAGCTAGTGATGGCAAGGGTCTAGGATTGCAGTTTTTAAAACATATAGAGAGAACTGATACGCTTCTGTTTATGATAGATCTAGCCTCATATATGCAGATGCCACATCAGTATGAGACACTCAAAGAAGAGCTCGAAAAGTTTAGCCAACCACTATCAACACGCAAATACGCTATTGCACTCACTAGGTCTGATGCGGTCGATGAGCAGACACTACTTGATAAGAGTAGCGAAATTTTTGACCTACTAGGTGTTAAGAGTTCACATAAGAGCCAATTTGATTTTGATGAGACGATGCCATTTTTTGAGCAAGATCTCTCTTTGGGTGATGATGCTTATGAGCCCGCAAAGCCATTTTTTATAACTCCAATCTCATCGGTTATGCACCTAAACATCAAGCCACTCACTTTTGCACTATATAAACTTATAGAACTAGGGCGTAGATGAAGCGTATTGTAGTTAAAGTAGGTAGCGCTGTTTTGACAGAAAGTGGCTCCATAGCACTCCAGCGTATGCAGCACCTTGTTGACTTTATAGCTAAGTTACAAGATAGGTATGAGGTCATACTAGTATCAAGTGGAGCCGTTGCGGCAGGGCATACTGAGCTTAAATTAGATATCTCTATACTTGAACATAAACAGGCTCTTGCATCTATTGGTCAACCTATACTTATGGATAAGTATAGAAAAAAATTTGCTGCATATAGCTCTCTTTGTGCTCAAGTACTGATAACTGCTGCCAATTTTGAGTCCAATAGACAGGTTCAGAAGCTTAAAAATACCATCAATACATTGATATTATCTAATATATTACCCATTATCAATGAGAATGACGCAACAGCCACTGAAGAGCTAATTGTAGGTGACAACGATCAACTCTCCGCTTATGTTGCCAACCATTTTGATGCTGACATGCTAGTCATATTATCTGATATTGATGCCTATTATAGCTCTGATCCTCGTCTAGATATAAATGCCAAGTCCTATAAGCTTATACAGACTATAGATCCAGATGAGCTAGCAAAAAAACCACAACCCCATGGTGTATTTGCTACTGGCGGCATACTAACTAAGTTGCGTGCTGCTTCGTATCTACTTAAACATAACCGAAAAATGTTTCTAGCTAGCGGCTTTGATCTAAGAGCCATAGAGTCATACCTGCTTCATGATACCTACATAGCCGGAACACTTTTTGCCAAAGATAGCGAAGAGAGATGAAGATAGTTTTTATGGGTACTCCTGAGTATGCTAGTATCATACTGGAGCATATCATAGCCCAAGAAGATATGGAAGTAGTCGCTGTCTATACACAACCAGATAGAGCGGTTGGACGCAAAAGAGTTATCACTGCACCGATTGTTAAGCAGTTGGCACAGCAGTACAACATACCGATCTATCAGCCAGAGAGATTAAACAGACAAGACAGTATAGATGAGCTACTACAGATAGAGTGTGACTTCATAGTAGTAGCAGCATATGCTCAATTGTTGAGTGAGGCTATATTGAACTATGTGCCATGTATCAATCTGCACGCATCTATACTTCCTCAGTACAGAGGGGCTAGCCCAATTCAGCAAGCTATCTTAGATGGCAATAGTGTCACTGGAGTGACATCAATGTTAATGGACAGAGGTCTTGATACTGGGGCAATACTAAAAATTTCAAAACTCCAGATAGCTCCTGATGAGCTAGCTCCATCGCTATATGATAGGTTGGCTCACTGTGCAAAGACTTTAACTATCCAGACACTAAGAGAGTTTGATAAGCTACCACAAATAGATCAAGATAACTCACAAGCATCACACTGCAAGAAGATCACTAGAGCAGATGGTGAGGTAGAGTTTCAAGACGCACTATCTCTATATGATCGCTACCGTGCGTTTACGCCTTGGCCTGGCATATATCTTAAGAGTGGTCTTAAGCTCTTGCGTATCTCACTAGAGCAGGGAGCTGGCGGAAGTGCTGGCAAGATTGTGCAGATAGATAGTGATGGTGTAGTTGTTGAGTGCAGTAGAGGTGTTATCAAGATTTTTACTGTTCAAGCTCCATCCAAAAAACCGATCTTAGCTACAGCATATGTCAACACTAAAGAGCTTAAAGTTGCTCATACACTATCTTGATAGCGTAGGCTCTACACAGAGCTACCTCAAAAAACTTCTTAAAGACAAAAGTGTTACCCCTCCAGTTGCAGTTGTGGCGCATACTCAGACAGATGGGCAAGGTAGCAGGGGCAATAGCTGGAGTAGTGGTAGTGGTGACCTATCTGTATCATTTGCAATTGAGCGCAAGCTCTTAGCAGATGATCTAGCCCTAGAGTCTGCTTCAATATATTTTGCATACATATTTAAACTTACCCTAGAGGAGCTTGGATCTCAATGTTGGTTAAAGTGGCCAAATGATCTATATCTAGAAAATCATAAAATAGGCGGAGTCATCACATCAGTGGTAGATGGTTCGCTTGTGTGTGGCATCGGTTTAAATTTAGATAAAACAGATAGTGGCTTTACTGCATTAGATATATCAATATCAAAAGAAAAATTATTGGAGAGTTTTTTTGCAAATCTTGAAATTTGTCCAAAATGGAAGGAGATTTTCAGACAATACTCGTTAGAATTTTATAAGAACAGAGGGTTTTTAACTCACAATAATTCACATAAGATTTCATTATCAAATGCTACACTGTGCGATAATGGCTCTATTGAGGTAGATGGACAAAGGATATTTAGTTTAAGATGAGCGAAATAATAGCAATAGCCAACCAAAAAGGTGGAGTCGGAAAGACAACAACAGCTGTCAACTTAGCAGCTTCACTTGCCATACAGAAGAAGAAAGTCTTGCTTATAGATGCAGACTCTCAAGCAAACGCAACCACCTCTTTAGGCTATAGTCGCAATGACTATGAATTTAACATATACCATGTACTTATAGGTGCTAAAAAGATTACAGATATCATACTAAAAAGTGATCTTGAATTCTTAGATCTTGCACCATCAAACATAGGGCTTGTAGGAATAGACAAAGAGTATTATGAGACAGGACAGATGAAGGGGCGTGAGCTAGTTCTTAAGAAGGCTCTACACTCTATTAAGTCAAAATATGAGTATATTATCATTGATTCGCCACCAGCACTAGGACCTATGACTATCAATGCACTCAGCGCTTCAAACTCTGTTATTATCCCAATTCAGTGTGAGTTCTTTGCATTAGAAGGCTTGGCGCAACTGCTCAATACAGTGCGACTAATCCGTAAGACAATTAATCCAAAATTGAGCATAAAAGGTTTTCTGCCAACTATGCACAGTACACAAAATAACCTCTCAAAGCAGGTTTTAGCAGATCTTAGGCAGCACTTTAATGGCAAGCTATTTAAAGATGAGCTTAATGACTTCATTGTGATACCACGCAATATCAAATTGGCAGAGAGTCCTAGTTTTGGTAAGCCAGCGATACTTTATGATGCCTCTTCACGAGGATCTGTGGCATATCAGAGTTTAGCTCAAGCAGTAATGGCTTAGAGAAGATGTCAACTGTACAGAAAAAAACATCTCTAGGTCGTGGACTAGGAGAGCTACTTGGAGAGATTGAAGAGGCTTATGACAATGAGCTTCCTAAAAATGAAACCATCATAGAGGTTCCTCTTACACAGATAAAACCAAACCCATATCAACCGCGAAAACATTTTGATGAAAAAGCACTCCAAGAGTTAGCAAACTCAATCAAAACCCATGGACTTATACAGCCTATTGTGTTGGTTGAAGATATAGATGGCTATATTTTAGTGGCTGGTGAGAGACGATGGCGTGCTAGCAAATTGGCCAAGCTAAAAACTATCCGTGCAGTTATAGCAGATATAGATCATGACAAGATGCGCGCACATGCACTGATTGAGAATATTCAGCGCGAAGAGTTAAATATCATAGAGCTCTCACAAGCCTACGATGAGCTTATAAAGGTACATGGTCTAACCCATGAGTCGCTATCTGTAATGGTGAGTAAAAGCAGATCACATATCACCAATACCTTAAGACTTTTGATCCTCAATAAAAAGGCAAAAACTGCCCTTATAGAGGAGAAGATAACAGCTGGGCATGCCAAGGTATTGGTTACACTTGATGAGCGTACTCAAGTTAAGATAGTAGACTCGATTATTGGTCAAAAACTAAGTGTTAGAGATACAGAGTCATTGGTGCAGTCTCTAAAGAAACCACTATCTGCTTCAATTAAAAAAGAGCAGAAGAGCAATATGGATGGATTAGATACTCTTAAGCAACACATGCAAAAGTTGGGCTTTAAAGCTAAGGGGTCGGGTTGTAGTCTTTCATTGTCATTTGATAGTAGCGCTCAGATAGAAGAGCTTTTAAAACTGCTAGACAAATAGCCTAATTGGTCTGCAGTAGATGGTTGGCATCTTTGATTGTAAAGATTGTTGTATAGGCTAAGAGATCTTTTTGGATATGTGCTATATCGATGATCTTATCACACTCTCCTAGATATATCTCAATCTCAATACCTCTACTCTTTAGTCTTTGAAAATCCTCTACCTTCCAGCTATAGTTTAAGAGCTCTTGTAGCTCATCTGGGCCATCATCTTTTAACTGGAGCTCTTTTTGAGGGTAGGGTGAGAATATATTATTGATAAAAGCTCTCTCGTAAGATCTTGGACTGAGTGAGTATTTTCTAAGTTCGCTACTCTTAAATTTCTTACTCTTATGAACAAAATAGGCCGGTGAGAAGAGCTGTATGGTATCTATGCGCTCTTTACTATGTAGAGCATGTTTAAATGCCAAGATAGCCCCATAGCTAAAACCAGCAATGCTATACTCACTATCTATAAGATACTTTTGAAATAGATGCTGCTCATTTTGAAGCAAGAAGCCACTATAAAATCTCATCGATAGACCTTTTTGTGATGGACTCTTTGTCTAAGAGTATCTGAGTTACTATCTCTAGAGCCTTTTTGTGCGTATGTAAGATCTCTGCACTTTTAGCTTGCAGTTCATCAATCTTCTGTGATAACTCACTCTCTTGAGCTACTATTTGACTACCCATAGCATACTTAAAAAGCATATTTTCAACCAGCTCTTTAGCCTCTTTGATATCATCTTTTACGCTACTAGTGTGTTCACCAAAGCTCTCCTTGGAGGCAACCATACCACCAAGCAACATGCAGACTCTAGCCTCAATCTCACTCTGTAAAAGAGCTCTATTGCAGATAAGCTTAACTCTCTCAGAGCCAAGTATCACCTTCTCAAATTCTAGATCAAAATGTGATGCAATGATAGATTTGGCTGCTAGATATAGAGCGCGGTATCGCTTCTGTTTCTCATCAATCAAGGTTATACGCCTCTTGCCAAATACAACTTTATCTTTAATGCTTAAGAGATCTTGCATCTGTACAGAGCTTCTGTTGTTACGCAGTGACATGAGTGCTGCTTCATTGATGAGCGCTGCTAATGATGCGCCGCTAAATCCGACCGTAATCTTAGAGATCTCTTTTGCATCTAGCTTGTGAGGTATCTGTTTGAGGTACTTAGAGATTATCGCCTCTCGTTCACTGAGAGTAGGAGGATCTACAAAAATTCTACGGTCAAATCGTCCTGAGCGAAGTAGTGCGCTATCTAGTAGCTCTATCTTATTTGTTGCTGCCATGACTATGATGTTACTAGAGTCTGCAAATCCATCCATCTGTACAAGTAGCTGATTGAGAGTAGCTTCTCTTTCGCTATTGTTACTACTACTAGAGCGCTCTTTACCAACAGCGTCTATCTCATCAATAAAGACTATAGATGGAGAGTTTTTTGAGGCCGCTTGAAAAAGCTCTTCAACTCTTTTTGCTCCAGAGCCAGCATATATCTGGACAAATGAAGCGGCACTTTGGTAGTAGAATGGTACACCAGCTTCTCTTGCAACTGCTTTGGCTATCATGGTTTTTCCAACACCAGGAGGACCAACAAGTAATACACCGCGCGGTAATCTAGCGCCAAACTCTCTATATCTTTTTGGAGACTTTAGAAAATCTATAATCTCCTCTAGCTCCTCTTTGACATCACTAATGCCACCTATATCATCAAAACGAACATCTGCTTTGACTGGCAAGATTGTGCGCTCTTTGATCTGAGATGATTGAGGTCTAGCCTTAGATACTGATCTATGCTTTATAGCGTACCTGAAAGCTACTGACAATAGAGCAAGTGCTAAAAGGGTTAGAAAGATAATAAGAAGCAGTGATGTTGTATTGTGGGCATGGACAATGTAGCCACTAAAAAGCTTAGGGTCAACTTCGCTACTTAAGATAGAGTAGCTCTTATCTTCAATACTAATGCGGTACATCTTCTCATCTAACGCTACTTTTATCTCATCACCACTTTGAAGCAACTGCTCTAAGTGTTGAGCTGAGATAGGCTCTGTATTGTCCCTAAGCCATGCAAATAGTAGTAGCAGTAGTATAGATAGAAGCGATATGGTTACTATAACTGTATTGGTGTTAAATCGTCGCATGATTGATCTCTTTTTTAGCAGTAGCTGAGTCTATATGAACCCACGATCCTTTTAACTCTTTACTGCTCTGAATCTCTATCTTGTTGAAGTATTGATCATAGCCTAAATAGACCCCATTTTTAGATGACTCTACGAGGATATCAAGATTTGTAGTATGTTTTTGCCTAAAAGATAGCGACTTCTTAGCAACTAGATCCACCACTTGGGCTAAACGCTTTTTAGCACTCTTGCCATCTATCTTTTGAGCCATCTTTGCAGATAGTGTACCACTTTTAGCAGAGTATGTAAAGGCATGTATGTGTGTTAGTGGTAGCTTAGTTAGGTTCTCATACGCTTCACTCCATATCGCTTCACTCTCACCTGGATGAGCAACAATAAAATCTGTCCCAAGCGCAAAGCCAGCTTCGCTAAGCTGTTCAAAAAGTTCTATATCGCTACTAAATTTATTGCGTCGCTTCATGATGTGTAGCATCTGTTTTGATGTGTGTTGAAGAGCTATATGAAGATGTCTCTCAAGCCAGCTTTCACTCAAAATCTCTCTAAATTCATCATCTATCTGTGAGGGCTCTAGTGAGCCAAGTCTCACTCTTTTTACACCTGAGATAGCACTGATACTCTTTAGTAGTTTAGCGATACTACTACCATCTGAACCTCTGAAACTTCCTATGTTGGTACCTGTTAGGACAAATTCGCTAAACCCCTGTGCAGATAAGATCTTAATCTGCTCTAAGATAATCTTCTCATCAATGCTTCTAGCCGCACCTCTTACATGCGGTATAATGCAGTAGCTACACTCAAAGCTGCACCCCTCTTGTATCTTTATAAATGCTCTAGACTTGCCTCTAAACTCACTTACTATTGAGTCATCTATAAACTCTAAATCCCCAAGATCAAACATCCGTTCTGAGCTCTTCAGTATGCTGTTAATCTCTTTTTTGTGAGATAGTCCAAAAACAGCTTTAAGATCTCTGCTCTCAAAGAGCTTTTTGCCTTCAGTTTGTGCGCCACATCCAGTTAGTAAGATCTCTTTGTTGGCTCTTTGTTGTGCGTTGATATATGATCTAGTTGTACTATCTGCTCCAGAGGTGACTGTGCATGAGTTGATGACTATGATATCCGCTTCACTCTCTTGCTCTACAATCTCAAAGTCTCTAATTTTACTCATCATGACAGCACTATCAAACAGATTGGTACGGCACCCAAATGTTTTAAAATATACCCGTTTCACACCAGCTCCGCATTGTTAGGATCAAATGGAGGGACACGCTTTTGCGCATTTTTGATATGTAGCATCTGTGTAGGGTAAGCGATCTGTATATCATCAGCACTATTAAAAGCGTCTATAATCTCCATAGATATGGTGCTTCTTAGGGTTAAGGTAGCATACGCATTAGTAAGATACCAGCAACTCACTCTGATGCCATTCTCTTCTGCAAATGTAAAAATTCTAGGCTCCACATTGGTATTTTTTAGGCTATAGCCGCTTCTAAGTTTGTTGAGCTGTTTTCTTGTGATATCTGTATAGCCTTTAGCAAACTTTCTTGATATCTCTTTGGCTATATGTTGAGCTTTTTTATGATTTGAGTCAAAAGTTATGGTGATATCTATACCATCCCATACAGTCTTTAGTGATATGTGTGTGTAGTTGGCGATCATATTGGTGAAGACATAGTTGTTTGGTATAAAGATGATACGACCAGCTCTTCTATTGTGCATGTATGTTGTTAGTGTGATATCTTCTAAGATAGTTATTCTAAGAAGTGAGATGTCCAATACATCTCCCACATACTCAACCCCATCTTGCACCACCTTTACGCGATCACCAACATGTATGGAGCCTCCAAAGACTATAACAAGCCAGCCTAGTATGCTCATAAACCAATCTTTCATAGCAATAGCGATACCAGCAGATGCAAATCCAAGAACAGTGACTATGTAGCTAGCATTTTCTATGTAGTTAAAAAGTAGCACAATAACTATGAGCATAACAACTGTAAAGGTTAGACCTTTGTTTGCCATATAGAAGCGGTCATTATCACTAATATAACGCTTAAGTATCTGTTTGATCATAAAGAAAAAGAGGAGTAAAAACAGTATGATACTACCTATCTTGATCAGCTTCATAGTCTGCTCATGACTCTTTTTGCTTACTTTTGTCTCTATCTCTTCTACATGCTTCTCATAAACACTAGCTGTATCTATCAGTGTTGAGTGTGCAACTCTAAATTTATCTATCTTATAATCTAGCCTCTGGATCTGCTGTTTGAGCTCATCAGAGTTGTCAAGTTCTAGTAGATCTTTAAGTAGTGCTCGTTTATGTTGTAAGATCTTAAGCGTGCGTTTAAGCTCACTCTCTCTAGCTTTATAGGCCGCTAGCTCACTTCTCATTTTTTTGTTAAAAGAGATGGCTGTAAAGATATCAAATGGGTTGCTAATATCTGGAATTTTTGCGATCTCATCTGGCTTTAAAAGCTCTGTGAAAGGTGATGTGCCCTTTGTCTGAAGAAGTTCAATCTGCTCAGATAAGATTCTTCTTTTTGCCATCAGTGAGTTCTGCTCTTCAATCTCCTGCATACTTTTTGACTCTTTTGATTTTAGCACCTCTATCTGCTTATCGAGTCTAGCTAGATCTTTTTGAACCTCTATGTAAGCAAGGTATGATGAGTAACTCTTCTGCCATATGTTGTCATCACCTAGCTCTGTGTTTAGCTCTGAGAGCTCTTGGAGTTTATCATTTATCGCTGTAAGACGCGCATCTGAGATAGTTTTTATTCGTTGTAGTAGTCGATCTATAGTGTTGAGTCTCTTCTCGTTTAGCTTAAATGCTTTTGTAAGCTCTTTGTTGTTTGGATCTAAGAGTAGTAGATCTTTGAGAGTTTTTTGTGTTTTTTGATAGAGATATCTTAATCTTTGAAGATCAGATGATTTTGACTCATACTTAAGATGTAAATCGCTATGTACATTGAGGTCATGGTTTATCTCATCAAGATAGTACAAAACTGCCCCATAACTGGATGGGTCTATCTTTGCAATCTTGCGCTCATGCACTCTGATCTGCTTCTTAAGAGACCTTATCTCTTCTGTTTTGCTACTGTTGCTATCTCGCTCTCTTTGTAGTGCGGCTTGAGCTCTCTTTAGAGACTCTGTAGCTTGTGATCTTTGTGTGTAGTTCTCTACACTACTTTTCCACTCCGATGAGATGCTTTTTATCTCTTTTTGGATTGATTTAAGTTGAGTCGTTAAGAGGTTTTGTTTCTCTACTTTGAGCTCTTGTTGTTGTGCTATCTGCTCAGCAGTTATGCTCTGGTTAGACTCATTGGCTAAGACTAGCGCAGATCCTAAGATCAATAAAAATAGTACAGATAACACTCTCACTACTTAGCCCCTAGCGCATTATAGCTCTTTAGCGCATCAATAACAGTTGATTTTTCTATATCTTTTACAATCTCTACACTACCAATGTTAGAGGCTAAGATAAAAGTTATGCTATTGTCACCACTTTTCTTATCTAAGAAAAATGCTTCATAGAATTTTTCGATATCGTCTATGTGATAGAGTGTTGGCAGAGAGTATCGCTCAAGGAGTGTCCGTATTCTACTCTCCTCTTTGTGAGTTAGTTTGCCAAGAGCTACAGAGAGTCTGTTTGCCATTATAATACCTATGGAGACTGCTTCACCATGTAGAAATTTCTCAAAATTACCCTCTCTTTCTACTACATGTCCAAAAGTGTGACCGTAGTTCAGAGCAGCTCTTATGCCCATCTCTTTCTCATCTTTTGCAACTACAGATGCCTTGATGCGAACAGAGCTAGCTACCGCATCTTGAACACTCTTTTTATCGGTAAGATCTACACTCTCTAGCCAGTTAAAAAACTCTGCATCAAAGGTGACTGCCATTTTAATCATCTCTGCCACACCAGCGTTAAACTCTCTGCGTGGTAGGGTCTGTAGGAAGTGTGAATCTATATAGACAGCTTTGGGTTGGTGAAATGCTCCTATAAGATTTTTACCATATTTGGAGTTGATACCGGTTTTACCACCAACGCTAGCATCAACTTGAGAGAGTAGGGTGGTTGGAATCTGGATAAACTCTATGCCGCGTTGAAATATAGCAGCAGCAAAACCACTCATATCTCCCACAACACCGCCACCAAAAGCTATGATCTTAGAGCTACGGTTGAAGTGATTTTCAAAGAGATTATCAAGAATAGACAATATGCTCTGTATGTTTTTGTACCTCTCACCATCTTCTAACTCTATAACCTTCACCTCTACAGCTTCTAGTCTCTGTAGAAGGTAGTCTATATGTAGTTTTTTAACTGTTGTGTTGGTTATGATGGCTACTTTGGAGTCTATGTGCAGTTTCTTTAGTGGCTCTATGTAGATCTGGTATGAGTTGTCTATCTCTTGTTTTAGCTCTATCTCAATTCTCATCTAATGGCTTCTTATTTTTGGATTATTATACATATTAAAGTATTAAATAGAGATTATACTATATCAATCTAAACAGGTATGAAGAGCTGATGAGAGTCATCAAGATGAAAAAATAGTTTCTGGGAGTCTGTATAGAGATATGAGAGTGTGCTTCTTTTGATCACAGACTCTGTAAATGGCAAACAGTGGATGAAGTCATCTTGTTTTTGTAGCTCTCTTAGAGGGTTTTCATCTGTATCGATGATGTTTACACTCTGAGAGAATATAGGTGCTATATTGTTGTAATACTGCTCAATCTGTTGGCGATACTGATTGTGTTGTTGGCGATACTCAAGCAGCTCAACTCTCCAGCCAAGTTGTGATGAGATATCAAAAACTGTAGTTGTGATCTTCTCTATATCTTCTGTTTCGCTCAATATAACAACCGCCTTTTTAACACTTCTTAGTTTTGCATCAGCTATCTTTAAGAGAGGCAGATGGAGGTTAAATAGCGCACTGCGTACCTTGGTGTATGAAAATAGTTTTTTAGAAGTTATGACCAATCCGATGCTATATTTGCGCTTATCGCTCTTGAGTAGTTTATCTATATCACTCTGCTCATAGTCGATATCTATGGTGATATTTTCACCTCTGAGCTCTTTAATCTCTGATATGGTATCAAAGTTGGTTGGATTGGCGATGCGTATGATGATCTCTCGCTTAAGTTGTTCTTGAAGTAGTACAGTTTTACGCACCATAGATAAGATCGTATCAAGATTATCTCTACTCATGTCGATATAGAGGTATATATTGATACCATATGGTGCTGGAAAGTGACCTAGCTCTCGCTTGATAGATCTGTAGATAGAGATAAGCACACTTGGCTCACCAACTAAGAGCAGTATATCATTTGGGTGTATAAGAGTGTTTGCGGTTGGAATGATGAGCTTATTGTCACGGTAGAGGCTAGCTATACGCCATTTAGTCTGCTCAACCGCACCTATATGACGGTAGACATAAGCGCTACCAAATGGTACAAGCACCTCCATCACTTCACCTTCGCCTAAGCCAACATTTTGAGCTATGACGGGTACATTTGGCATGTAGTCTAGAAGTCGCACTGAGAGATAGTCATCTACATCTACTATGAGAAGATTTTTATCATCGATCTGCAGTCCCCACTGATCTAGCATCACAACCCACAGATCTTGCCTATCTCTACGGATATTCTCTAGTGTATGGATGGCATCTAGTCTGCTACCCATAACTAACATCACCTGTACAAAATCCATCTTAAGGACATTGCTTAGCTTATAGGAGCTTGTTGGATCAAAGTTGAAAAATTTAAATCTATCAGGACCAGCGCCTTCGTACTCTCTTTGGTTGGTCTGAACAACATAGTAGATATTATCTTTTGAGTAGGTCTCAACGGTACGCTCAATCAGCTTCTCACCCACCGTACAATCTGTAATAATCAATATCTTTTTCATGCTTTAAGAAGGGCCCTCAATTTTTATAGATTGTATTGTACCAAAAAAGCCTTACATTACAACTATCT
>JAMONY010000060.1 GCA_027066325.1 Helicobacteraceae bacterium
AAGTATCGCTACTATAGTATTGAAGATCTAGCAGAGCAGACAACAGAGTTTAGTGAAAGTACACTAGGGGTTACGATATCAACGGTTATAGCTAGTAAATTTACGCTACCATTTAGTTTTGAGTACACATACAATAGTGACGATAACACAAAGTTCAACCAACATAAGTTTAACCTCTTAGTTGGTAAAAAATTTTAAGGCAAAAAGATGACTTATAAACTCAATAGCGAATATATAGAGCTATGCAGACTGATTAAAGTGAGCGATCTAGTAGATAGCGGAGCAGAAGCCAAAAAGCTTATAGCAGCTGGAGTGGTGTTTCGAAATGGGGCAGTTGAGACCAGAAAACGAGCCAAAATAAGAGCAAAAGAGCGCATTGAGATTGCAGATCTGATCATAGATGTGATATAATTGCGAAATTTTTTTTAGGGTCCAAGATGAAACTTTCAAATCGCGTAGAGACACTTAGCGAATCTATTACAATGGCTATCACTGCGCTAGCAGCAGAGCTAAAATCAGAGGGCAAAGATATACTTAGCTTCTCAGCAGGTGAGCCAGACTTTGGCACTCCGCAGGTCATCAAAAATGCAGCTATTGATGCCATTGAGAATGACTTTACAAAATATACTGCTGTTGATGGTATAGTTGAGTTAAAAGATGCTATCATCAACAAACTCAAGCGCGATAATGGCTTAAGCTATACACGCTCACAGGTGATTGTAAACAATGGTGCCAAGCACTCTCTTTTTAATCTAATCCAAACGGTCATACAGAGTGGTGATGAGGTGATCATCCCATCTCCATACTGGGTAACATATCCAGAACTTGTACGATATAGTGGCGGTAAAGTTGTTGTCATCGACACTGATGATGAGAGTGGATTCAAGATCACACCTTTGCAACTTAAAGAGGCGATAACTTCTAAAACCAAGATGCTTATACTCACAACACCATCAAACCCAACAGGAGCACTCTACTCAAAATCGGAACTAGAGGCACTTTCAGAAGTGCTAAAAGGGAGCAGTATCATAGTAGCAAGTGATGAGATGTATGAGAAACTGATCTACAGGGGAGAGTTTGTATCTGCTGCGTCTATTAGTGATGATATGTTTAAACGCACAGTAACCATCAATGGTCTAAGCAAATCTGTAGCCATGACAGGCTGGAGATTTGGATACATGGCATCTGCTAATGATGAGCTCATTAAAGCAACTAAAAAACTTCAAAGTCAAAGCACCTCCAACATCTGCTCTATCACCCAAAAAGCTGCTATCAAAGGGCTTGATGGATCTGCTGATAGTGACATTGAGTCTATGAGAAAGGCTTTTGATGCTAGAAGAGTTGAAGCTGTAGAGCTATTTAACAGCATAGATGGACTTAGCGTTGTAGCTCCTGATGGTGCTTTTTACCTATTTGTCAATATTAAAAAAATCTCTAATGACTCTATGGAGTTTAGCAAAAAGCTTCTTAGCGATCAAGGTGTTGCTGTAGTACCTGGCGTTGGATTTGGTTTAGAGGGCTATTTTCGATTTAGCTTTGCTACAAGCATAGAGAATATTCGCAAAGGCATAGCGCGCATTGAGCAGTTTGTAAAGAGTTGTTGATGATAGATCTACAGAGTCTAGATGCCAAAAGCCTAGAAGAGCAGTTTGCAAAAGAGCTTCAAAAAGCAGATGAGCAGCCTATCTGGGTAGATAAAGCCAAAAAAATGATATCTGCACTTCTTAGTGTACTTATTCCACTAAGAGATTCAGACAGACTCTTCACACCAGAACTCAAACCCTCACCTAAGCTAGATGAAGAGCTGTTTCTATCTTGGTGTGACCTCTCCTGTATGAAGGTGTTAGCGTTTGAATTAGAGAGGCAAAATAGTACTCAAAAGCCATCTATCCAGATAGAAGAGCTTGCTACATATCTAGCTAGCTATGGAGTAGATCTTCAAGATGAGCTAAAAGATTTTCCTATAGCACACTACAATCTACACATGCTAATCAAAACAGTAATTAAAAGGCTCTTTTATGCTAAATAGATCAGATGCTATTAGAGTAGAAAAATTCTTTGGACAACAAGAGATACAAAAACTACTAAAGGGTGTAGAGTATATCATACTAGTCTCACCATCAATAAGAGAAAACCAGACTCACCCTATCCACTTTACGCTATTTTTAAATACATCAGACAAATTGCCTAAAGATGTAGCTCAGATGATCTTAGAGAAATTTGCCTCACAACACAATATCACCAATATAACAGATCTGTTTAGTGGAGTTGATGCTGTAGCTTTTGCCTCAACTAATGAGCCAACTGCTATGCCAATGCATATCTACAAAGAGGATGAACGCAAAGATATCCCTTACACAAGCATGTATATTATAGATTTTGAAGCAGATTCATCAGAGTTTAAACAGGTCAAAGAGAAGAGTCTTACGGGCTGGACCTACATACGAGAATAACCTTATGGCATCAGGATTTTTTGCACTTTTAGATGATATTGCCTTACTGATGGACGATGTTGCCGCTATGAGTAAAATAGCTACTAAAAAAACTGCTGGCATACTAGGTGATGATCTAGCAGTTAACGCACAAAAAGCTTCAGGTTTTGCAAGTTCGCGTGAGATACCACTGCTGCTTGCCATAACCAAAGGCTCTCTTATCAACAAGCTTATCATACTGCCGGTTGTCTTCATCTTAAACTTCATAGCTCCATGGATTATTGTACCCATACTGCTACTTGGTGGCATATATCTAGCATATGAAGGTGTTGAAAAAATATATGAGTATCTATATCCTCACAAAAAAGAGGCACCAAGCCAGAGATTGCTACTTACACCTAAACAGATTATCAATCAAGAGCAAGCAAAAGTTAGTTCAGCTATTAAAACAGACTTTATACTATCTATAGAGATTGTTATCATAGCTCTCTCTACTGTCATAGATAGCTCATTAATAGTTCAGATACTTGTAGTCTCATTTATATCTATCATCGCAACTATTGGCGTGTATGGTATAGTTGCTCTTATAGTAAGAATGGATGATTTTGGCTACAGTCTTATAGATTTTAAAGATGGTAATAGTGGCATACTTGATGCTGTAGGAAGATTTTTGGTAGCATCGCTACCAAAGGTGATAAAGCTTCTAACCATTGTAGGTACAATTGCTCTACTTTTGGTCTCCGGTGGCATCTACACACATAATATAGAACCACTATCTAAGATCATGGATCTACTACCATCTCCTCTTGCTGATATGTTAGTTGGAGCTGCTATTGGAGTAGTAGCTCTTATGCTACACTCCTTTTATACAAAATTTTTAGGTAAAGAGAGATCTCTACCTAACTCATAAATTACTCTGTCATCCAGATCTTATTGATTCTACCTGAACCACGAACTAAAAATGCATTTACAGATATGATGCTATTGTCTGGCTCAAACTCTGCCAAATCTGCATCAAGATCTCTAGTAAATGTCTGCCAAGTTCCATCTTTAGATGTAACACCTAAGCCGTGATGAATATATCTACCACTGCTATTGAGTCCTAAATCTGAATCTCGTGAATCATAATATAGATACCGATGACCCTTAGTTGTTTGAGCACTAATATAGACTGTATAGATTTCATTAAAATTCATCTTCCAGTGTATAGTTCTATCGGTTTGATTATTCCAAGCATTGGCATTTGCTGGATTAGGATCACCAAAGATATATCCATTGGCTCTAGATGATCCGCTAAGAACAATTGCGCGACCCATTTGGCTATCGTGTTTGTTTGTTACGGTAGCGCCTACTGGATCATTATCATACACACGCCATCCGTTTGTATTGTACAAAAGTGCATTTGCGGCATAATTATCTGGGTCTTCATATAGAGCAAAATGGTTCTGTTTTAGCTTAATATTGTCTACCTTGCCAGAGCCGCGAATCAAAAATGCATTTATAGATATAATGCTATTGTCTGGCTCAAACTCTGCCAAATCTGCATCAAGATCTCTAGTAAATCTCTGCCAAGTTCCATTTTTTGATATAGGACCTAAGCCGTGATGAATATATTTGCTACCGCTACGCAAACCTGAATCATAACTACTTGCAGTATAGTAGAGATACCTATGACCTTTAGTTGTCTTTAGACTAATAAAAACTGTATAGTTTTCAGAATACTGCATATCCCACTCAATAATACGCTCCGTCCTATTGTTCCAAGCATTAGCACCACTATGAGCGCCCAATATATAGCCATTTTGTCTACTCTGGTATTGAGTATCGTATAGCTCTATCACCCTACTCTCTTTATGTCTATCGTAGATATTTAAAACTTTAGCACCGCTAGGTGTATTGTCATAAACACGCCATCCAGCCGTATTGCCATCTGAGCCATTCTCATAAGTAGTTACAGAGCCATAACACGCTGCTCTATCTTGCTTATTTTTGCCACTAATATCTGATGGTGATATGTGATCAAGTGGTGTAAAATCACAAATCTTATTGCCTCTAAATAGTAAACTCCCATCAACACGAAGGTTTGCTAGTGGTGATACATCTACTACATTATTGCCCGCTAAACCGATAGACCAGACTCGATTTAGATGACTTAAAGCTGAGATATCTGAGATATTATTGAACGATAGTGCTATGTTTTTAAGATTTGCAAGTGTGCTCAAAGGTGAGATATCATCTATAAAATTATAATCTAAATTGACAGATGTTAATCTAGGTAGAGAGCTTAATACCGATATGTCTTTAAGCTTAGTGTTAGCAATGCTTAACTGTGTTAGCTTTGTAAGAGTGCTTAGTGCTGAGATATCTGAAAAGTCTCCCATGCCAATCTCTAATCTTTCTAGATTTACTAAATTTGCAACTGCTGAGATATCTGAAAGATTTTTGATTAAGAAGTGTGCCTGTGTTAACTTGCTTAAACCTCTGATTGCAAAAAGAGATGTTAGTGAGTATTGGGTATGTGTGTTAGATATGTTGATATACTCTAAGTTAGCAAGATACTCTATGCCTGTTAGATCTGTAACATTTGCACAACTCAATCGTGTTATGGTTAATGCTAGCTCTTGAGTGATATCTAGCACATCCTCTACTCTTAAAACAGCCCTGATACACTCTGCTAAGCGAGGGTCTGGGATGTCTATAGACTCTGTTTTTACACTAATAGTAACTGTTGCGCTCTTGCTATCAGATCCGTCTGTAACTGTATAGATAAAACTATCTATACCAGAAAAACCTGCATCTGGCGTATAAGTTAAAGTACCATTACTCTCAATAACTACACTACCATTGGCAGGAGTTGTAACTGAGCTTATGGCTAAAGACTCTATATTTGCAGATATATCATTAGCTAAAATATCCATCGCTACAGCTGTCTCATAGTGTGTTGCAAATGCATCATCTATAGGAGTTAAGAGGTTGATATCATGCCCTAATGCATTAAAAATATTTACTCTTCCAGAAGATCTCATCTTGCCTATTAGCCCATCTTTAACATCTGCATATGCTAAGATAATTCTCTTACGCTGTGCAACTGATGTGTCTGGCATATGTGATGCCAATAGTGCTATGGAACCTACCACATGTGGTGCTGCCATAGAGGTACCATTTGCAAATCCATAAGCACCATTAGGCATTGTGCTATATACATTGACTCCTGGAGCAGCAACATCAACGCCTACGCTACCATAGTTTGAAAACCAGGCTAACTTATCATGTTGATCAGTTGCAGCTATTGAGATAATATTATCAGCATCGTATGCTGCTGGATAACTAGGTCTTGTATCGATGTCTGCATTGGAGTTTGCCGCTGATGCACAAAACAGAACTCCTTTGGCTCCAAGTCTATTGATCGCATCTAAGATAATTGGGTTATAGCTTGGTCCACCATAGCTAGCGTTGATGGCAACAATATTCTCACCCTCATTAACTTTTTGTAAAACAAACTCCAAAGCCTCTAAGATATCGCTATCATAAGCATAATTATTTGGTCTAAAAACCTTAAGTGCCATGATAGATACATGTTGTGCTACACCTGAGATACCTTGAGCATTATTGCTCACTGCACCAATAGTCCCCGCAACATGTGTTCCGTGCCAATGTGATGGCATTGGATCATCATCATTATTGCCATTAGCATCACCAGCAAAATCATATCCATGATTTGCAAGCCCATTCCACATGTTGGCCGCTAAGTCTGGGTGAGTATAATCAACACCTGTATCCAAAACAGCAACTACTACCGAAGCATCTCCCTGCTCTATAGTCCATGCTTCCTTTACATCCATATCCGCATCAGGTGTACCTGTGACCGAATTAACAGTTTGACCTATGTTTTCAATGCCCCAAAGCTTACTGTAATCAGGATCATTAGTAGCATGAAGTGTACTAATATAGTTTGGCACCACAACCTCAATATGAGGATTTGTCTTAAGCTTACTGACAAGCTCTGCTGTATTTTGCGTTGCTGAAGTCACTAGTGTTGTATCTAAAAGGGTATATTTTTTTGTACTAATAGCACCCAATGTAGTTTGACTCAACATGGTACTAGCAGAAAGTGCATTTGCTCCAGCTGGTGGTGCTTTAAATTTTACTAACACTTCACCTTGGGCATACTTTGGTGCATTTGTATTAGCAACAACCCCCATACTGATAGCTGCTGCTGCATCTTGACCTACTGCTACAAAGCTAAATATAGCTGCACAACTTCCAAGCCCGACAGCCCTCATGATACATCTCTGTATAGACATAACTCAATCCTTTAAAATTAAAATACAAAAAGTAGCCTATTGCAAATAGAGCAATATATCTACTAGTTGAATTGTACCTTAATAATAATATTTTCATCTATGGTTTTATGCTCAAATAGTGGCGATAGCTGGGGGTTTCTGTTTATGTAGATGCCTACTATGGAGGTTTTGAAGCTATTTTTTAAGTAATTGTTAATTAAAGATTAAATTTTTGTTATGTTACATTTTGTATCAGCAAACTCCTGTTTTTAGCCTATGCACCGCATCTTCAACGCTCTCTTGACGCATTAGTGACTCTCCTACTAAAAAGCAGTCTACACCAACACTACTTAGCTCTTCTAATTGGGAATGCTCATGAATTCCGCTCTCTGCTACAATAATTTTATTATTTGGTATAAGGGGTATCAACTTATGGCAGAGTCTCATATCCATCTCAAAAGTCTCAAGATTGCGGTGATTGATTCCTATGATATCTGCACCCGCAAAGATCGCTTTTGTAAGATCTATCTTGT
>JAMONY010000061.1 GCA_027066325.1 Helicobacteraceae bacterium
AATGGACTCTCAAAATACGCTGTAGATTTTGCTTGTGACATAGGTACAAAGATATACGCTGCTAGGGATGGCAAGGTGGTAGCCGCAGAGTCAAGACATAACAAGAGTGGCTTTAAAAGAGAGTATGGCAAATATGCAAACTACATTGTCATAGAACATGATGATGGAACACTAGGCAAATACTACCATCTAAAACAGCACGGAGTAGTCGTAAGTGTCGGCTCTTATGTGCATCAAGGAACCCACATAGGCTACTCTGGGAACACAGGCTATAGTAGCGGACCACATCTACACTTTAGCATAAGTACAGTTGACCCTAAGAGCAAAAATAGACCAATTACACTACCTTTTCGCTTTATGAGCGAAGGTGGTGAGATTGCAACACCAAAAAAGAGAGATAGATATATAGTTAAAGGATAATTATGAACAAAGAGCAAAAAATTTCAAAACGGTATGTGCAAGATATAAAGTCTGCAGATGTCTGGTCGGTTTTTAAGATATTGGCAGACTTTGTAAAAGGTTTTGATGAGTTAGGTGATTTAGGTCCAGCAGTAACCATTTTTGGTAGTGCTAGAACAGATGAGAGTAACATATGGTACAGCAAGGCTGTTGAGCTCTCCGATAAACTAGGTGCACACGGCTACCATGTCATAAGCGGTGGAGGACCAGGTATCATGGAGGCTGCCAATAGAGGAGCTTACAGACACAAAGATGCTGGTGTGGAGTCTATAGGCTTAAATATAGAGCTACCACAAGAGCAACATATCAACCCCTATGTAACAAAAGAGGAGAATTTTCAGTACTTCTTCTCAAGAAAAGTTATGCTTGTCAAATACTCAACAGCATATGTGGTATTTCCTGGTGGTTTTGGAACACTAGATGAGCTTTTTGAAGCACTAACACTAATACAGACAAAAAAAGTAGATGGAGTAAGTATTTTTATGGTTGGGGAGGAGTACTACAAGCCTCTTATAGAGTTCATCAAAGGCTCACTGCTACCAAATGGCATGATAGATGAGATAGATCTACACATGCTAACACTCACAGATGATATAGACTTTATCGTAGAAAACATAGATAGATCTCTTAAGATGCAGATAGAGTCACTAGAGCAGAGTGGCTTGGGAGCTACAAAGTACTCAGAAAAACTCAAATCTTTCTTTGCTAAGAGAGATTTAGATACCAACTAGTCAAATAGCAGATAAAAAGGTGGCTCTACATAAGACTACCTATAGCTCTACTGCTTCTACTTGTTTTGGTGCTCAACTTGGTATCTATTAAAAAAAAAGGGGGGGGGTAGCTCCACTAACTCCTGCTCCAGTCAGTAAGATAGACTACTTTAGCACCAAGCTAAAGTAGCAGATATAGCAGATTACTTAGCTTCTTTGGCGTACTTTTCACCCAAATCATAAGCTTTTAAGTTTACATCATGTACTTTTGCAGGTACTTTTGATAACATTGTATCTACTAGTATTTTCTTATCGAGCGCGTCTGTAAAGACATTGGCAATTGCTAGTGCTACTACTGACTGAGTGATAACATTACCAACTTCCTCTTTTGCTATTGTGATGATAGGAATATTGATGATATTCCAATTTTTCTTATCATCTTCTGTTGGGGTAACAAGGTTTGGATCTACCACTATAGTTCCACCCTTACTAACACCATTTTTAAATAGATCAAAAGAGACCTGTGCAACTGAGAGCATAAAGTCTATCTCACCATCGTTTGCATATGGGTAGAAGATCTCTTCATCGTCTAGAGTGATATCAACAACCGTTGGACCACCTCTAACCTGTGATGTAAAAGTTGCGGTTCTGATACCGTGACCTCCAGCTGCGATCTTTGCTGCTGCAAAGATCTCACCTGCTAGAAGAACACCCTGTCCACCAACACCTGTAAATCTCATTAAAGTTCGTGCCATTGTGTCTCCTTATATCTTTTTAGCAAAGTCATCTTGGGTTATCTTAGACCTAAGACCTTGGTGTGCTTTTTGAATCTCTCTATTCATATCACAATACTCATCTGCCTCATCATCATGATGAAGAACACCAGTAGGAAATAGATTTAACTGCTCCTCTTTACTCATAGCATCATATTTCTTTTTAGAGATTGTAATACTATCAATCCACTCAAGATTTGCCATAGCTGATACCATCTTGTTTTTACGGCCTAGGTTAATGTGGCAATTTGACAATATGTCTAAATATGCAAATCCTTTATGCTCAAACGCCTTAACAAAAATCTTCTCTAGCTTCTTAGGCTCAAGCATACTCTCGCGCGCTACAAAAGACGCCCCTGATGCAATAGCAAGATCACATCCATCAAAAGTAGGATCGATATTACCGATCTTCTGAGTAACAGTCCACATACCTTTTGGAGTAGTAGGTGAAGTTTGAGAATTTGTTAGACCATAGATAAAGTTGTTTATGACAATAAATGTTATGTCAATATTTCGTCTACAAGCGTGGATCGTGTGGTTACCACCAATAGCAAGAGCATCACCATCTCCAGCTACACAGATAACATGCTTATCTGGAAATGCTAGCTTTACACCAGTAGCATACGCAACTGTTCGTCCGTGTGTAGTGTGAATGGTATTGAAATCTACATATGACGAAAATCTTCCACTACACCCTATACCAGAGACAACACAAACATCATCTTGACTCCAACCCATCTTAACAATTGCGCGGATAAATGCTTTTAATATAACACCATCACCACACCCCCAACACCATAGTGTTGGCATCTTCTCTAATCTTAGATATTTGTCATAATTAAATGCCATCTTAAAGCTCCTTTACTTTTGTTACTATCTCATGAGGTGAGATTGCTCTACCATTTACCTTAAAAAGACCATCGATATCTAGTCTTGAGGTAGCGCGTTGTACTTCGCTATGAAATTGACCGATGTTGAGCTCAACAACCAACACTTTCTCAATCTTGTCAGCATGCTCTTTCATTCTCTCAGCAGGGCTTGGCCAGATAGTGATAGGTCTAAATAGACCAGCTTTTATGCCATCAGCTCTTAGGTGTCTAATAGACTCTTTAGCTGCTAGTGAGACAGAGCCGTATGCTACAATCATCACTTCAGCATCATCCATCATAAACTCCTCATAAGATTCAATCTCATCTTTATGAGCTTCAACCTTATCTTCAAGTCTCTGGATCAGTTTTCTACAAGTCTCAATCTCTTCAGTTGGGAAACCTTTTCTATCATGATGAAGACCAGTGAAGTGATATCTGTAACCTTCAAACATTGGGTTCAAGACAGCAGGCTCAGTCGGTCCACACTCATATGGAAAATACTCTTCAGAAGGACCGTCGAATGTTTTTCTAGGAACAATACCAGCTTTCACTTCCTCTTTTGTAGGGATCATAGCTTTTCCATGCATATGACCAATAGTCTCATCAAGAAGTACAATAACTGGCTGCATAAAACGATCAGCTATATTAAAAGCTCTTACAACCTCTGTATAGCACTCAGACAAAGAACCAGCACAAAGTGTAATTGACTTATAGTCACCATGACTTGGGTTTTTAGACTGAAGTATATCACCTTGGCTTACGCGTGTTGGAAGACCAGTTGATGGACCACCTCTCATGACATTTACACACACTAGTGGAACTTCTGCCATCTGAGCAAGACCTAAGTTTTCAGCTTTTAAACTCATACCAGGACCTGAAGTTCCAGTCATAGTTCTAACACCCGCCATACCTGCGCCAATAACAGCACAAATCGCTCCTATCTCATCTTCCATCTGAATACATGTGCCATCTATCTTTGGTAGAAGATCAGAAATGGTATGCATCACCTCACTAGATGGTGTCAATGGATATCCTCCAAAAAACTTACATCCAGCATCAACAGCAGCAATAGCCGCTAGTTCGTTACCTGTAGAAATAATCTCTCTTGTCATTACTTGACTCCTTGTTGATCTAGTGACATATAGTTGTTTGCTACTATTGCAGCTTGACGCTCTTTAGCATCATCAGTAAGCTTTGCAAACTTATACTCACTCTTCTCTGCTACATATATAGCAAAATCTGGGCAAGTAAGCTCACACTCATTGCAACCAATACAAGCCTCTGGATGGTCTATGCTGATCATAGCACCCAGAGTTGATGAAGACTCATAACGCATACCAAGCACACCTGATGGACATACTGATACACAGATATCACACGCTTTACAGTTATCTGTATTGACCCAAACTGGGACATTATCTGGTTTTTCTATTTGATACATCTACTCTCCTCTTTCTCTTAAGATTGATTATGCAAAGGCTTAAACTTACCAGTTGCACATGAAATAAAACTCTTTGCTTTTAATGTGGCAGAGTCTACAAAGCCACTGCTCTCGCTCACTAGAGGATATCCAAGCTCTCTCAGCAAGCTCACTAAGTGTGCTAATAGCGCCTCATCATCCATATGGACTCTTACTACTCTAGGCTCGCACGAAAGATCTACAGAGACATCTGTAAAACCCTCTTTTTGAAGTGAACTCACAATGGTATTTGCACAACCATCACAGCGAACATTGCGGACCTCTACGCTCTTATACATGACTAGCCCAAAACCTCACGAACAGCCGCACCAATCTCTGCTGGACTTACAACAACCTTAACGCCAGCAGCCTCTAGTGCCTCCATCTTCTCAGCAGCAGTACCCGCACTTCCGCTAATAATAGCTCCAGCATGTCCCATTCTCTTACCAGCAGGTGCTGTCTGACCTGCTATAAATGCTACTACTGGCTTTGTGATATGCTCTTTTATAAATGATGCAGCTTGGATCTCAAGATCTCCGCCAATCTCTCCAATCATCACAATCGCTTCAGTCTCATCATCAGCTTCAAACATTGCAAGTAACTGCTTGTAACTTAGACCTATGATAGGATCACCTCCTATACCAACAGCAGTTGTGATGCCATAACCCTCATTTACAACCTGATTTGCTCCTTCGTATGTTAAGGTACCAGATTTAGAGATAAGACCAACTCTACCTTTTTTAAATACCGCACCTGGCATAATACCTATCTTACACTCATCTGCTGTTATAACACCAGGACAGTTTGGTCCTATAGTCATCATACCTTTTTTGGTTGCGTACTGCTTGGCATACATCATGTCTCTTACAGGAGCGCCTTCAGTAATGATAACAGCTAGCTCAATCCCAGCATCTGCTGCCTCCATGACAGCATCAGCTACAAATGCAGGTGGAACAAATATCATACTTACAGTAGCTTGTGTAGATACTACTGCCTCATCTACTGTATTAAAAACTGGTTTACCTAAATGCTCTTGTCCACCCTTATTTGGTGTAACTCCACCAACAATCTTAGTACCATACTCCAAACACTGCTCAGCATGAAAAGTACCCTCTTTGCCAGTAAAGCCTTGGACTATCACTTTTGTATCTGCATTTACTAATATTGACATCTACCTACTCTCCTTTTGCAGCTGCTACTGCTTTTGCTGCGCCATCTGCTAAATCTGTAGCAGATATAACATTTGCTATATTTGCACTATCTAGTATCTTTTTTGCCTCTGCAGCATTAGTACCATCTAGTCTAACAATAACTGGCACATGCACATCTACAAGCTTAGTAGCCTCTAAGATACCATTAGCAATTCGATCACATCTTACAATACCACCAAATATATTGACAAATATCGCTTTAACTTTTGGATTCTTTAAGATAATCTCAAAACCCTTTGCAACAGTCTGTGCATTTGCACTCCCTCCAACATCAAGAAAGTTAGCAGGAGTTCCGCCCATATAATTAATAGTATCCATCGTGCCCATAGCAAGACCAGCTCCATTAACCATACAGCCTATCTCACCATCAAGACTCACATAACTAAGACCGTACTCACTAGCCTCCATCTCATCTGCATCCTCTTCGGAGATATCTCTCATAGCCTCTATCTCAGGATGTCTTCCAAGTGCAGAGTCATCAAAGCCCATCTTACCATCTAGTGCTATAAAGTCACCGGCTCCAGTTTTGATGAGAGGATTGATCTCTATCATCTCTGCATCATTTTCAAGGTAGAGTTTATATAGATTAGCTGCTAATTTAATAAACCGTCCCTGTTCTGATTTTTCCAGTCCAAGACCAAAAACAAGCTCTCTACCATGAAAACCTTGAAATCCAATAGATGGATCTACGGCTACTTTAACTATCTTCTCAGGTGTATCATGTGCTACATCTTCTATTGCCATTCCGCCTTCAGTTGAAGCCATGATAACTGGCATCTCAAGTGCACGATCTAAGACAATACCAAGATATAGCTCATCTTTGATATCAGCACCCTCTTCTATATAGACCTTTTGAACCAGCTTACCCTCAGGTCCAGTCTGATGTGTTACAAGTGTCATGCCAAGTATCTCATCAGCAAACTCTCTAACCTCATCTAGTGACTTAGCAAGTTTTACACCGCCACCCAAGCCACGACCACCTGCATGTATCTGCGCCTTCACTACCCATACGCTACCACCTAGCTCTTTAGCATTGTCAACAGCTTTATCTACGGTTGTTGCAATGATCCCGCGTGGTGTAGTTACACCATATTTGGCAAAAATCTGCTTTGCTTGATACTCATGTACATTCATTCACTTCTCCTTTGCTTAAGTTACGCTTTAGGCGCAATCATATCTTCTGGCACTACAAACTTATCAAACTCTTCTGCACTCAAAAGACCTAACTCAACAGCCGTCTCTTTTAGTGTAGTGTTGTTAGCATGTGCTTGTTTGGCTATCTTGGCTGCATTGTCATATCCAACATGTGGATTGAGAGCTGTTACTAGCATCAGTGAATCTTGTAAAAAGTGCTCTATCTTCTGCTCAATAGGCTCGATACCAACTGCACAGTGATCATTAAAAGATGTTATAGAGTCTGCTAAAAGTCTGCAAGATTGCAAGAAGTTGTATGCAATTACAGGCTTAAATACATTGAGTTCAAAATTGCCTTGTGATGCACCCATTGAGATGGCTACATCATTACCAAATACCTGACAAGTGACCATAGTTACAGCTTCTGCTTGTGTAGGGTTAACCTT
>JAMONY010000062.1 GCA_027066325.1 Helicobacteraceae bacterium
GCACCAGTAGCTGTTCCACTCAATAGTGAAGCTGGAAGATACGCTCTAATCTTTGCTATGATGCTAGCAGCTTCTATGCTACTAGCTCGTAGAAGACGCTATATCTAAAGAGTCTAGTTGGCTCTTTGTGGGGCTATATAGCCCCTTTTTAGTTCTATCTTCTACCTATCTTTCTAACAGTTTCCTACCTTCTCTTTTTGTCTAACTCTATTTTGGTATAATGTCAAAAACTATTTTTGAGGTAGAAGAGTTATGGATGAGGAAGTGATAAGGTTAGGGTTGATGGCGTCTTTGTTGGTAGTTGTGCTTTTTATATTAAAAGCCAAGAAAAAAGATTAGTTTAGATATAATACTGAGCTAAATTTGAGAGAAGAAGAGTAGTAATGATAAAAGAGACAAAGATCGTAACTTTAGGCTTTTTGAGTGCACTTGCACTCTTGACATCGCTCTATGCGACATCTGCTTTTGCTAGTGATAGCTCTAAGCAGGACGAAGATCTGGAGACATCTAGACTTGAGTCGTTGGCAAAGTTTACTAAAGTGCTTAGTTATGCAGAGCAGTATTATGTTGACGAAAAAGATATTCAAGAGCTAATGGAGACGGCTATTGATGGTCTAATGAGTAAACTAGATGCTCATAGCGCCTATCTCAATAAAAGCAGCTTTTCTAACATGAAAGTTCAGACAAAAGGTGAGTTTGGCGGACTTGGGATTACGGTTGGGATTCGAGATGGGGCGTTGACTATTATCGCACCTATTGAGGGTACGCCTGCTGATAAGGCTGGTCTGATGTCTGGCGATATTATACTTAAGATAGAAGACAACACTACTATTGGTATGACTATTGATGAAGCGGTTAGTCTTATGCGTGGTAAAAAAGGGACTCCTATCAACATTATGATAGTTCGCAAAGGTGAGCCTAAGCCATTTAAGGTTCATATTATTCGCGATATTATCAAGATAGAGTCAGTCTACTCAAAGCAGATTAATGACAACATCACATACATTAGAGTGACCAGTTTTGACAGAAAGGTCTCATCTGAAGTTGCCAAGGTGATTCGACACAATGATGATAGCTCTATAGGCTATATACTAGACCTTAGAAATAACCCAGGAGGACTCTTAGATCAAGCTGTAGATCTTGTAGATCTATTTGTAGATGAGGGTGTGATAGTCTCTCAAAAAGGGCGTGATAGTAGAGACAATAGTGACTTTGTGGCAAGCAGATCTGCTACTGTGACCAACAAGCTATTGGTGGTGCTTATCAATGAGGGTAGCGCATCAGCTTCAGAGATTGTGAGTGGAGCTTTACAAGATCATAAGCGAGCGGTACTAGTAGGTCAAAAGACATTTGGTAAAGGGTCAGTGCAGGTTGTTCTCCCAATAAGTGAAAATGAGGCAATTAAGTTGACAGTAGCAAGATACTATCTTCCAAGTGGGCGAACCATACAGGCTGTTGGTGTTACTCCAGATATAGAAGTAAGCAGAGGTAAGGTACCAACTGCCAAACAGAGTGAGTTTACTTTAAAAGAGGCAGATTTGAAGTTGCATCTTGAGCAGGAGTTGCGTAAGATAGATGGCAATACAACTAAAAGTGAAGATGATAATCAGACAGATGATAGCATCATTACATCTGATCAACTTCTAGAGGATATTCAGCTAAAAGAGGCAGTTGATATCATAAGAGCGCTCAATATTATTACAGGGAGATGAGATGCAAAAAAGAGAGTTAGTTTATGAGGGTAAAGCAAAAAAGCTTTTTAAGACAGATGATAGTGATCTATATATCTCAGAGTTTAAAGATGACCTAACGGCTTTTAATGGTGCTAAAAGCTCAAGCGAAGCGGGTAAGGGTGCTCTAAACAACAAGATCTCGACAGAGCTCTTTAAGCTACTAGACTCACGCGGCATACAGACGCACTTTGTTAAAATGTTAGATGATAACCACATGCTACATAAGAGAGCTGATGTTATTTTGATTGAAGTTATTGTGCGCAATATCGCTACAGGTTCACTCACTAGAAACCTTGGCATAAAAGATGGTACAGTTTTGCCGTTTACGCTTGTAGAGTTTGATTATAAAGATGATGATCTTGGTGACCCAAAGCTAAACGATCAGCATGCACTTATTTTGGGTCTAGTTGATTACCAAGATGAGCTTGATAAGTTGCGTAGATTGGCTAGAGAGATCAATGATATCTTAAAGCCATACTTTAAGGACAAAGGTCTTAATCTGGTAGATTTTAAGCTAGAGTTTGGCAAAGATAGTAGTGGTAATATCATACTAGTAGATGAGATTAGCCCAGATAATTGCCGTTTTTGGGACATAAATAGTGGCGAGAAGATGGATAAAGATCGCTTTAGAGAGGGTCTTGGCGGCTTAAAAGTTGCTTATGAAGATGTTTTAAGACGAATCTTAGGAGATAGTGCATGAGAGCAGAAGTTAAAGTTTTTTTAAAAGATGGCGTTTTAGACTCTCAGGGAAAAGCTGTCCATCATGCTCTAGACTCACTAGGCTTTGATATGGTTAGTGATGTCCGTATAGGTAAAAACATAATTATAGAACTAGATGAGAGTAGTGTGAGTAGCGCAGAGGATGAGTTAGAGAAGATGTGTCAAGCTCTACTTGCCAATACTGTTATTGAAGATTACACTGTAGAGATCACTAAATGAGAGTAGCTGTAGTTCAGTTTGCTGGTACAAATTGTGAGTACGATACTGAGCATGCATTTAGATCTATTGGGGCAGATGTTGAGATAGTATGGCACAAAGATACTACCATCGACAAGAGTGTAGACCTCATAGTATTGGCTGGTGGTTTTAGCTATGGCGATGCACTTAGAAGTGGGGCAATAGCGCGTTTTTCACCAATCGTATCTGCCATCAAAGAGCATGCTGTGCGTGGCACAAATATACTTGGCATATGTAATGGGTTCCAGATTCTAACAGAGCTTGGACTTTTAGAGGGCGCTCTTATGCGAAATGAGAATCTACACTTTATTAGTCGTTATCACTACATTAGAGTTGAGAGCTCAAATAACACTTTTTTGAGTGCTACTGATGATGGTGAACTGTTGCACATTCCAATAGCTCATCATGATGGAAACTATTTTGCTGATTTAGATACGCTAAAATCCATGTATGATAATGAGCAGGTGATCTTAAAATATTGCAACAAAGACGCTAAGATAGATAATCCAAATGGCTCAGTTGACTCTATAGCTGGCATATGCAACAAAAGTAAAAATATCTTTGCCCTTATGCCACACCCAGAGCGCGCCATGGAACAGATACTTGGCTCTAATGATGGTGTTAAGATGCTGCAGGGTTTTTGTAACTAGATATGAGATTTATCTCTATTGTGCTATTTCTGCTTAGTTTTCATCTACAAGCAGCAGAGTCAGACTTAAGTAGTAGTAGTCTCTATGTCACTCTTCAGCCACCACCACAACAGCTCTTTGTTGGCGAAATTTTTGCAGTATCTCTAAAAGTTGTCAATACATCAAAGGCATCAAGAGATATCTCCTATAAGTTTAGTGGAGCTAGATCTGTTGAGAGATTTGTAACAACACCTGATAGAGAGTGGCTCAACTCTTCAACCTTTATCGAGAAACTCTACTTTAAAGTACTTGGAGTAGATGCTGTTTTGCCACGCATCACGCCAATCTTAAAGACAAGAGATGGCTCCTCGTACTCTTTAGCTACAGATCGCACTAAGCTCTCTGTAACGCAGTTGCGCCCTTTAGATAACTATGCATCTATCTTAGCAGATAGCTTTACAGTTGATCAGGTCAAGACAACTAGTTTTGATCTAAAGCACAACATCACTATATTTATCGCAAGTGCTACTAGATCAGATCTATCAACTTTTAAGCTTAAAGGCGTACACTCACAAGGCTTTGAGTCTGAGAGTAGCACTCCTTATAGATCATCACTAACTTATTATGCTGTTATACCAAAACATCTTGATAAGTTAGAGTTTAGCTACTTTAATCTACAGACCAAGAAGTTTGAGAGAGTGAGTTTAGATATAGTTGTTCAAAGTGATAGTGTTTCTACTCAGAGTGATTTGCGACCAACACAGAGCGCACATATCTTCATAAAACAGATGGTTGGTGGTGGATTTATAGTGCTCTTTTTGCTACTATTTATCTTTAGACGCTCTAAGTGGTATCTCTTTTTTGCTGTAGTTGTGGGTATCTATACTGCTACTGTTGCATCTGCTATGCAGTATGTGTGTGTTGAGAAAGATTCTGCTATCTATCTATTGCCTATGAGTGGTTCAACTATCTTTGAGTTGACTGATGAGCAAAAAAGCATGCAAAAACAGGGTAGCATAGATGGATATGTTAAAGTGAAGCTTTCTGATAGTAAGGTGGGCTGGATAAGTGATGAAGATGTTTGCAAAAATTAACTGGTTTTATGTTGTTGTAGTCATCTTTGCTGGACTGCTATTTAAGATACTATTTTACAGAGTGTTAAGACGACCACTTGGCTCTAAACTATCTGCACGATTTATAGGTATCTTTACAGGGCTGAAGCCAAAGGTGATAGGAGCCTTAGATCCTGATGCTCAGATGCTCATTATCAACCATCAAAGTGAGTTAGATATCGGTATATTGGAGAGTGCACTTGATGAAGATTTGGTCTGGGTGGCAAAAAAAGAGCTCTTTGAAGTACCATTTTTCTCTCTAGCGGTTAAAGTATCTGAAGATATAGCACTAGAGCGCAATAGTAAAAGTGCACTAGTGTCGCTACTTAAACAGGTTAAAGATAGAGTTGAGAAGGGTCGCATTGTCTGCATCTTTCCAGAGGGAACTAGAAGCGAAAGTGGGAAGATGTTGCCATTTAAACAGGGTGCTAAGATCATTGCAGATAAGTATGCTCTAAGAGTGCAGCCTGTTGTGATAGTGCGATCATCTCACTACTTTAGCAACAAAACTCACACAGCAAGAGCCGGTAAGATTAAAATCGTTTTTCTAGAGAGCTTTATAGCAGATAGGAGTGATAAAGAGTGGCTTAAAGAGTTGAGAGTAAAGATGCAAGAGGCGTATGATGCCCACCTGAAGGATTAACATGACTCTTTTAACTATCTTCTCTATCGGTATTGGAGGCTTTATAGGGGCAGTTTTACGCTCATGGCTTAACGGCGTGGCATCAGAGCAGTTTCCCAACTTCATAGCTATTGGTACACTTAGTGTAAATCTTTTAGGTAGCCTGATATTGGGTGCCTTTATCGCTTATAGTATGCATGTGAGCGTAGATGTTCATATAAAATCTTTTATAAGTACTGGTCTTTTAGGTGCACTTACAACATACTCAACATTTGCTGTTGAGAGCTTTTTGCTCTTAGAAGGAGGCAGTTACGCTTTAGCCTTGAGCAATATACTCTTAAATGTTATCGGCACCATCACTTTTGCTGCCATTGGGTTCAAGAGTGTTAAGATGCTGATCTAAGAACTCTTGCAGGCTCTCTTTTATGTCGATATTTCCATCTTGAATACCAGACCTTATGTCCACGATAAGGTCAGAAGCCTTTTTGTTGCCCATGTTGAGCAGAAGACCCTTTAGAGAGTGTAGATTTAGGCTTAGTGCCTCCATGTTGAGTGGATTTTGACTAAGTAAAGAGAGCAGTTTAGTTAGTTCGCGCTCAAGGTCTCTTTTTGCGGTTTGAAGCAGAGGCTCAAACTGCTCCTCTGTGAATCCATACCCTAAAAACTGCTCTTTGGCTATCTGTAGTGACTCATCAATTAACTGCTGCATTGTTAACCCCCTCTATAATCTCATATAACACATCAACCTGTATTGGTTTTTCAAGTAAGCCATCAAAGCCTGTGTGTTTTACACGCCTAATCGTCTCCTCATACACATCTGCTGTAAGTGCGTATATGGTTGATGTGTTACCTTGTTTGCGAAGCTCTAAAAAGAGATCATACCCACTCATACCAGGCATCTTAAGATCCATCAGTATGAGGTCATACTCTTTAACTTTGCACATCCCAATAGTCTCGTATCCACCTGTAGCTTTATCAACCATAGCATTGCTATATCTGTTTTTAATAAACAGCTCTAAGACTTCAAGGTTTGTCTCTATGTCATCAATGGCAAGTATCTTTAGTGTATTGCTATTGTCATCATTGGTGTATTTGTTTAGTGTAACTCTCTTAGCTAAAAGCCGTCTAGTTATTGCTCCAAGGGTTGGTAGAACTCTAAAAATTTGATCAAAGTCATCAAGGTCGCTATGTTGAGTGGCAAAGCTAGCAACAAATAGCGTATCAGTAAAGTGTGTGCTCTGTTTTAGGTAGTTAACTAAAGCACTATGTTTTTTATACTTATGTTGAGGCGCTGAGATACTGATGATATCTATATTGTTATCGGGATCTATGGTAGTAAGAGAGATAAACTCAAGTTCACTATCTATAAGCTTAACATCAGCACCCTTGCTACGAAAAAAATCACTCATCTTGGTATATAGCTCATACTGCTCATCTGTCCCTTGTTCAAGAAAGAAGAGTAGTTTAGCACCTTTAATGCATGGGTAGTGCTTAATCTGTTGATCGACTGTAATGGAAAATGTAAACTCACTTCCAATACCAACTTTACTTGCTACTTCAAGAGAGCCATTCATGTTTTTAGCAAGCTTTTGAGCTATAAATAGTCCAAGACCAACACCTTGCTCTTCATTGTTATGGCGTACAAATGGTTTAAAAATACTCTCTAGTTGCTCTTTGCTCATGCCACTTCCAGTATCTTTTACAATAAATAAAATCTCTAGCCTATTGTTTTTTAGTACTGTTTTTGTAACACTTAGATGGATACTGCCTTTTGATGTGTATTTGAAAGCATTGTTGATTAGGTTGAGTATGATGGACGATATCCTGCTTTTATCACCAAGAATTTCATATGCAAAAAAATCAAAACTGTATGTAAATGATATCTTAGAGTGCTGTTTTTCTAGCTCTGAAATTGAGTTAAGTATCTCTGAAAAGAGATCATCGATCCAGAAATTTGAGATCTTAATCTCAAGCTCTCCAGCATTGATTTTGGTTACATCTAGTATCTCATTTACCAACCCTAGAAGTGTAGTTGATGCCTCTTTTGCCTTGTTTAGATACTGCTTGTCTGTTCCGCTTAGGTTTGAGTGCTGATTGAGCTGTATGATGTAGCCTAAGATAGTGTTGAGTGAGGTTCGCATCTCATGTGATATGTTGGCTATGGTTAGCTTCTGTGTGTCTAGTATCTCATTGAGATAATTTGTCATGTGCTGTAAGACTTGGTTTACAACTTCTCGTCTTTTAAAGATTCTACTTCTATCGTTGTAAAATCGTATGCTTGTATTTGCTATAAACTCTCTTAATGAACGCAGTAAAAACTGTTTTTGTTCAGCTGTCTTCTCTTCAGTATAGAGTAGCTCAAAAATCTCTATGGCAACTGAAATTAGTTTGTCAAGATGTTCAGTATTGTCTTGTTGTAGCAGTGTGTATCTCATCTGTATAAAGAGATCTTGGCTGCTATGTTCAAACATGGCTTTTGCCATCTCTTTAAACTCATCTGCCTCTTCTGAGCCTGAGTTTAAGTACTTGTTAATGATTTTATCTATAGAATTTTTGTTTGCGTTATACATGGTAAGAGGCACGATTAATCCTTACTTGCTAGAGACAAAATTGTCACTGTCTGGTTCTGTAAACCTGTGCTACACTCTGGAGCCAACCTGCCTATCTCTCCAGCTGTGTAGAGCCCTATAGATTCTCTGTCTAAAGATTTTGAGAGTTTAAGTAAAAATACTCTCTCCATATCGCCATAGTATCTCTCAATACCGATACATATAAACCAAAATAAAATATTGTTTTCTTGAAATCTAAGTTCCTCTACCATCTGTGCGATACGCACTTTTTGCTCATCCAGCGTAACAGGTATGGAGACTTTTAGTTTGTCGCCTATACATACCTGTCTAAACATAGTGATACTGCCCTCTTCTCTATTTTTACTCCTAATAGAGCTGATGATACCACCATTGCTAATGCACTTCTTTTTATAGTCTGTCTTATATATGGTTAGAGGATAGGCAAATGAGTCTATATCTTCTTGGCGTATATCACCTATGACACTCTCTAACATCTCAAGTGCTGGTTTGTTTTCGATCTCATATATGGTGTGTTTATCTGCATGTGTTATGGTGAGCTCAAGACCAACAGGCTCAAAGTCGTGCATAGAGCGCCCATGTAGAGCGTAGCTATCTGTGTCCAGAAGCCAGAGTATAACCCCGTACTCTAGTAGTTTACCATTATGAAAAATTGATACTTTGTGGTCTATAGATCGGCTGCTGTGGCTAGACGCTATGCCTCCAAAAATATCAGAGATATTTGAGATATCTGAGAGTTGGCCAATTAACATAGAGATATCAAAGTGAAGCTTTGAAGCTAGCATTATAATGTTATAGTTACGATCTGATCCAATTATCTTTTTGAGTGTTGCGATATTTGGCTTTTTATCTTCAAATAACATGACTTCTGATGCAGCATTGTCAATCTCTAGTAGTATCCAGGCGCAACCAGAGTCAAAATTTAGTGTGGCATGTCTATCTTTGAGCATAGAATTTTCCGTACTACACCCAAAAACAGTAATATCTGGAAATATTTTAATAACTTTTTTATATGCCTTATGAACATTGTCGTCTCTGATATAAAAACAGATAGCTACGGTTGGTGTGAAGTCTAAGCCCTCTAGCGAGTCTAGATTTGTAATAATTGCATGTTTCATGATATGTTTCCAAAACTTAAATTGTTAGTATTTTGAGATATAATGAAAATACTATAATATTTACAACCTATATGTATGTAGGCGCAGTCTTACAAATCAAATATAAGTACAATACTCAAGTATTATTACTGTTTTAAGCTTCATATTACAATTGTATGTTAAAATACATTTAAGTCTATAATTGTAGATTAGGAATTTGGTATGAAAAAAGTTATTATTGCAGATGATCATGAGCTTATACGCTCATCTGTCTGTCTCTCTTTGGCATCAACTTATATCTGTGATGAGGCGACATCTTATACGGCTTTGATGCATAAGTTGGAGTGTGATAGCTATGATCTGCTTATATTGGACCTAAATTTAGGCGATAAAAATGGCATTGAAACCATATATGGTGTAAATAGCAACTATAGCAATTTGCCTATATTGGTACTTAGTGTATATCCAGATGACCCTTATGGTCTTCAGGCATTTAAAGCAGGTGCATCTGGCTATCTCAACAAGGGTGTCTCTACACATGAGTTACTGAGTGCAGTAGAGCTTGTGTTAGATGGAAAAAGATATGTGTCACAAGCACTAGAGCAGATACTAGAGTACGGCATAGATCTTGGAAAAAAAGAGTTGAACTCATTGGCAAAGCTCTCAAGTCGAGAGTTTGAGATACTATCTTTGATAGCTAGCGGAGAGAGTTATAAAGATATAGCAATTAAACTCTGCATAAGCCCAAAAACAGTATCTACATATAGATCGCGCATAATGGAGAAGTTAGATCTAAAAAGCACACAACAGCTTTTTAGATACTCATTTGAACACCATTTAGCAGCATATTGATATAAATAACAAGAGACAAATAGATAATTAAGGAGAGTAATGTTGCACAGACTTAATATTGCAAATCGTATAGCAAAGGTAGCTCTAGTTGGACTACTATTTGCAGGTAGCGCTGCTTATGCGCAGATAGAGAGTATCGCAGAAGCTGTCAATAAATCTGGCAAACAGAGGATGTTGACACAGAAGATGTTGACTGAATATATCTTGATAGGTATGGACAATCACTATAGAAATCCTAAACAGAAGCTAGCAAAAAGCATAGAGGAATTTGATACTGATATAGACAAACTACTAGCATACATCAAAGATGATACGGTTTTAAAGAGTATCAAGCGAGATAAGGGCACTTGGAGCAAGATTAAAGGTGTGCTAAAAGAGGCTCCAGATAAAGCTGTAGCACCAAAACTACAAGCTGATCTTGAACAACTGTTGAAGCAGTGCAATGAGACAACACTTAAGATAGCAGAGTTATCAAAGAAAAACTCTGCAAGCATTGTTAACGTAGCAGGCAGGCAGAGAATGTTGTCACAAAGAATGGCAAGTTTATATATGATGAGAGTTTGGGGCATTGATGATCCAAAATTTCAAGATAAGCTAGATGAAGCTATGAGTGAGTTTAAGGCAGCACATAGTAAACTTGTAAAAAGCTCTTTAAATACACCACATATAGACAAGCTGTTAAAGCAGGTTGCGCGATCATTTCGTTTTTTTGACATGATGGCTAAGAGCAAGAGAAAGAGTTTTGTACCTAGTCTTATAAGTCGCTCAGCTACTAAGATACTCAAAGATATGAATAGCGTTACTGAGCTGTACGCAGAAGGTGCCAAATAGTGTCAGAAACTACCTACATACAACACAATTGTTTAGGGGCTAAAATAATAGTAGATAAGATGATATCTAAAAAGGGGAGATGATGAAAAGTATTATAAATAGATTGTTATTGGTGGTCGGTTCTGTTTTATTGATTAGTGCAGTACCACTGCAAGCTGAAAAGAGTTTAAGTCTTGAGTTGATCAATAGTGCTGGTAAGCAGAGAATGCTCTCACAGCGTATAGCAAAAGATTATTTTGCTATTGGCATGGGTGTCAATGTAAGCAAGGCAAAAAAACAGCTTAAGAAGTCTATTAGACTTTTCAACAAGACACAAGCTGAGTTGGCAAAACGCGTTAAAAATCCAGAAGTTCAAGATATGGTAGATTTTGTAGATATGAGCGCAGAGGAGTTTATGCAGATCTCTCAAGAGAAGTTTAATCTTGACAACGGTGCAATTATGTTAGATCTTAGTGAGTCTATGCTTGAAGGTAGTCAATATATCGTTGATGAGCTAGCAAGAACCTCTAACTCTAAGACTACCTCAGTTATAGATCTTAGTGGCAAACAGAGAATGTTGGCGCAACGCATAGGCAAATACTATCTCTCATATCAAGCGGGTATCAAAGACTCCAACTCTATCACACAGATGAATGCAGCTGTTAGAGAGTTTAATGATGCGCATAAGGCTCTTATGGCAAATAAGAAAAATACAGCCCAGATCAATAAAGAGCTTAAAAAGATAGATAGACTCTGGAAGATAGTCTACAAGTTCTATCTTAAGATAGAAAAAGGTGGCTTGCCTATCATCGTCTATAAAACAACAGATGATATTATGAAGGAGATGAATAGTGTTACTAGACTCTATGTAAAACTATATGCAAAGTAATATATGTCGATAGTTAAAAGGAGTTTGTATGAGATCTATATGTAAAATAGCTTTAGTAACAATATCAGCATTAGTGCTATCTTCTTCTTTGTATGGTGCTTCAAATAGAAGCCATGTAAAGATTTTAGAGGCAACTGAGGAGATTAAAAATATATCTCAAAAAGTTGTAAAAGATTACTTCTATCTGCAACTAAATCCGCAAGTCAAACAGACAAAAACATTGATTGAGTTTGGACTTTTGGAGCTAGATGAGAAGTTAAAACTTATTGCAACCATAACAGATAGTGACGATACGCTTAATCTACTATCATTTCTTGCATATAGCCGCGAACAGATGCAAGAGACCATAGAGCATAAGTATGATATAGAGCAGGGCGCTTTAATGCTAGACTATAGCGAAACACTACTTGAGGGGATTAAATCTATAGCAGATGAGCATAGATATGACTTCTCATACGAGGAGCAGTTTCTTATTCGTGTAAAGAACATGGAGTATCTGTTGGAGCGAATCAACAAGTACTACATAGCTTATCAGTTAGGTTTTGAAGAGGTCAATAATATACGCCAACTTAAACTTGCTATTAGTAGTTTTGATGAAAACTTCAAATATATTAGTCAGTATCCATATAGTGAGGCTAAAGTGAAGTATCTAGATGAGATTAAAAGTGCTTGGCCGGTATTGAGAGAGCATTTTCAAGACTTCAAAAGCCATAGAGCGCCAAATATTTTATATATAACATCTAGGTATCTCAACAATGCAATGCAAGAGTTGAGCTCATATCATAGTAGAAGATTGTAGGTTGAGCTTTGTTTAAGTTTATCTATCTATCTATCTATGTCGTCATTTCACATACTGTTACTTGGAGATTAAAATGTTGAATTTTTTAAGATATCGAGTAGTCGAAACCTTGATAATTGTACCAATGTTGGTGCTTTTTGCAGTTTCTGCTTACTATCTCTATAGCTCATACAAGGAGTATACTCAAGAGGTAGACACCATTGCTTATGCAAAATACATCAAGAGTCTTGAGGCGTTACTTTACGAGCTCAAACAAGAGGAGGTTCTATATGCCACCTATCTTGGTTTAGGTCGTGGTGTTGATTCTGAAGCGGTAAAAAAACAGATCACTATTACAGATGCAAGGGTTGCTGAGTTTACAGAGTTTGTAACTGAGCATAAAAATTTTCAGGACTTATCTGAAGGTATTTTTGAAGATTTGGCTTCATACGATAGGTCTAGATCACTTATGTTTTTGCTCAAGCGAGACTATATAGATGGGTTTTTTAATGTCAACAATAGCCCATCTGCTAAGATAGTTAGTAGACTCAATAGAGTTGATTTGGAGATGTTCTCTAGTAGCAACAGGGAGTTTATTGGAAGCTATATCAATCTTACCCAGCTAAGTACAAATAGTCTAAGCGAGCAGGCTCTAGTCTCCTACTTCATAAGCAGGTCTCAACCTTTGAGCTTTAGTGAGCTTGAGACTTGGGATAGACTCATAGGTCAAGATAGTTCTCCACAGTATGCAAGTGTGCATGACAGAGCAGTTAAGAGTAAGTTAGCTGAGATCTTTGCCTCAAAACAGTACGGACTTACTCTTAAGAAGATACTTAAAGATCGAGTGCAGATATTTGTCGACTCTGATTCAGGTAGTTTTAGTATTGATCTTGAAGATTATGCCAATACTCAACAGAGTAGAGTTCAAGCTTTTAAAAAAGCACAGGCTGATCTAATCAAGCCCGTTATAGCCAGCTCCATCAACTCTATGGCTAAGACAAAAAAAGATATTTTACTAGCAGCTATTATCATGTTTGTATCACTTATTTTGGCCATTATTGTTCATATGATTTTTTCTAAAATGGCGCGAGATACAAAAAAACTAGAAGAGGTTTTGTTAAATGTAAAAGATAACTCTTCAGAGCAGGAGCAGAAGCATCTACGCTCAATGCTTGCGCGAGACGATAAGAGTGAGATATACAATTTTATGGCACAGATCATAAAGCAAGCAAGAGAGAGCAAGAAAATAGCTGAAGAGGCTAGCAATACTAAGAGTCTATTTTTAGCAAATATGTCTCATGAGATTCGTACGCCACTAAATGGCATAGTTGGTTTTACGCAACTGCTCAAATCATCTAGCCTAGATAGTGAACAAGAGGAGTTTGTTCAGATTATAGAGAAGAGTTCTGAGAGCCTTTTGAGTGTCATTAATGATATCTTAGATCTATCTAAAATCGAGAGTGATAAGATCGATATTGAAGAGATTATATTTGATCCATTTGAAGAGTTTGAGAGCGCTATAGAGAACTATGGTGCCAAAGCAGCAGAGAAGAGCATAGATCTTGCTCTATATATCGATCCAGATCTAAGTGATGTGCATTTGCGTGGGGACTCAGCACGAATTAAACAGGTGCTTGTAAACCTCATAAGCAATGCTGTAAAGTTCACACCAGTAAGTGGGGAGATTGTTGTAACAATAGAGAAAGTGAGCGACACAAGCGACCATGCGGAGATAAAGTTTAGCATTAAAGATTCTGGCATAGGCATATCAGATGATCAAAAAGATAAGATATTTGAAGCATTTTCTCAAGCAGACTCAAGTACATCAAGAAAATTTGGTGGAACTGGTTTGGGATTAACTATATCTAGCAAGCTGGTCGAAAATATGGGTGGAAAACTGGAGTTGACTAGCAGAGTTAATGTTGGCACAACCTTCTACTTTACACTTCTTTTACCACAGGTAAAACTAGCTGATGAGAGGGTAGATATTAGTAGTATCAATGTTGGATATTATCTGCCAAAAGAGAGACGATTTAAAAAATCTGATGACTTTCTAAAACAGTATATCTCATCTTTAGATTGCAAGCTATCTGTTGTGCCAACCCTTGATGTGATAGTTAAGCAAGAGTTAGATCTAGATGTTCTATTTGTAGACTTTGATCATGCTAGAGCTGCTCAGCTTAAAAAATTGATCAGCTTAGGTACTAAGATTGTGGTATTGGCGACAACACTGCAAAAGGATGATATCTTAGCTATCAATATAGAGTGCTATAGAGTGCTTTATGCGCCTATTGGCTACTCAAAAGTTAAAAAGAGCATTGAAGCGTTAAAGATAGATGATAAGATAAGTATCGAAGAGAGCACTTATGATAAGTTTATTGGTGTTGAAGTGTTAGTGGCTGAAGACAATATCATCAATCAAAAACTTGCCAAAAGAGCACTAGAAGAGCTTGGTATCAATGTGAGTGTTGCTAACAATGGTAAAGAGGCATATATATTGCGCCAAACTCAGAGATTTGATCTTATCTTTATGGATATTCAGATGCCTATTATGAGTGGCATTGAAGCAACACATGCTATACTTGAGTATGAGAAGAAAAACAGCGAACCACATGTACCAATTGTTGCGCTAACAGCTAACGCTCTTAAGGGAGACAAGGAGCGTTTTATTAGTGAGGGCTTGGATCAGTATATAGCCAAACCTATGAAAATCGATGAAGTGATGCAGATACTCAAATATTACCTTAAAGAGAATGTAGTTCAAGCTAAGCAGATAACAAAGCAAGGCGGAAAATTAGGCTCAAAAGTAGTTAAAATTAGACCTTCATCTGGTACGGAGTACCTAAGATCTGTTGATATACTTCTGTGTAAACATACACCAAGTGAGGCGCGTATATTTCGCACTCTCTTGAAAAAGATAGGCTATGATGTTGATCTGGCTGAAGATATCGAAGAGGCAAAAAAATTACTTAAGACCAATAAATACAAATACTTTTTACTAGATAAAAATCTTGATGGACTAGAGGGTAGCGCTCTTCCTGAACTCTTAGATAGACTTGGAGTCCCAAGCTTACTTTTTGTCCCAAGTCTGCAGGTAGTAACCACTAAAGATCGCAAACTCTACACTCACATCTCAGTTAATGTAGCAGATGTAAGACTTTTACGCCATCTAATGGCAAAGTTATTGCCGTTTGAGCATGATGATAGTTATATGTTATGAGCCTTTTGGTCTAAAGCTCTTTATGACACTATCGTCTGTTGTGATGTAGGCGCCACCTATGAGATCAACACAGTAGGGAACTGCTGCAAATACAGCATCAAGACACTCTCTGATAGACTTTGGTTTACCTGGAAGATTGATAATTAAAGAGCAGCCTCTTATGCCAGCACTCTGTCTTGATAAAATTGCTGTTGGTACATACTGCAGGCTAACAGATCTCATAAGCTCTCCAAAGCCAGGTAACATCTTCTCACAGATCGCCTCTGTAGCCTCTGGCGTTACATCGCGTTTTGCTGGACCTGTTCCGCCTGTTGTGAGTATGAGTGAACATGAGTGCTGATCACAGAGCTCTTTTAAGTTCTGCTCTATCTGCTCTTGTTCATCAGCTATACATCTATATATGGTCTCAAACTCACAAGATAGATACTCATTTAGAGTCTCTTTTATGGCTTTTGCGGAGAGATCTTTATAGATACCTTGTGAGGCTCTATCTGATGCTGTCAATATACCTATGGTTAACTTTTTCATTTTATTCTCATCTTTTTTCGGTATGATACGCTATCTTTGCTAGGAGTTTGCTTGTATATTAGAGTTATTTTATCGCTACTATTTATCGCTACTTTTTATACCTATGCAGTAGCAGCGTCAGATCTCAATAGCTCAGATGCCGCAGTGGGCATAGAAGATGAGTTTGATGATGAGTTTGATGATGAGTTTGAAGAGTATAGTGAGATATCAGACCCACTAGAGGGGTTCAATAGATCTATGACAACTTTTAACGACAAGCTCTTCGATGTTGTACTTGAGCCAGTTGTATTTAAAGGCTACAGGGCTATTGTTTCTAAGCCAGTTCGCTCTAGTATTAGTAACTTTTACAGCAACTTATATTACCCTGTAAGTTTCGTTAACAACCTTTTACAACTGAAATTCAAAGAGGCATCAGATGAGACGATTAGGTTTATTGTCAATACTACTTTTGGTATAGGTGGACTGTTTGATCCAGCGCGCAATGGCTTAGGTATTGAGCCATCAGTAGAGGATTTTGGTCAGACATTAGGTCACTATGGAGTTGGTAGCGGCTTTGCTATAGTATTACCACTGTTTGGACCAACTAATGTTCGAGATCTAGGTGGTAGTTTTGTAGATTTCTATATCGACCCAATCTTTTTTGTTAACTTAAGAGAGTATAATATTGCACAAAATCAGTATGAAGGTTGGGGGGCGGTAACCTATAAACAGTTAAATAGATTTTCGCTATATGATCAGGAGTATAAGTCTATGCGAAAAGATGCGCTTGATCTATACCCATATTTGCGTGATTCGTATGAGTTATATCGAGATAGACAGATTGAGGAGTAGATTATGAGACAGCTTATTTTAGGACTATTTTTTATAACATCGTTACTGTTGCCAAGCTCTGTAGTTGCGCTAGAAAAACAGGAGTTAAAGCAGAGTCTTTCGTCTGCTATTGACTCTGTTATGGCTATAGTATCAGATGCCAATATGAGTAAAGATGAGAAGAGAGTTAAGGTGTACCAGAGCATAGATCCTCTTTTTGATTTTGCAAAGATGGCAAAGCTTAGTCTTGGCAAGAGAGGGTATAAGAGCTTAACTAAAGAGCAGCAAAAAGAGTATATAGAGCTGTTTACAACAAAAATTAAGAGCTCTTATGCAGATAAGATAGAGCTATACTCTGATGAGAAGATCATGATGGGTGAGCTTAAGAAGATGAAAAAGCGCATACATATATCAACTTATGTTGATAAGAGCGGTGAGAAAAAAGAGATTATCTATAAGTACTACTACTCTAAAGATCGAGGGTGGGTTATCTATGATGTTGATGTTCTTGGGGTGAGTATTGTTAAGACATATCGCCTGCAGTTTGCCAATGAGCTCAAAAAAGGTTCAGCTCATGAGCTATTAGCTAAATTGCGAGCTAAGTAGTGCTAAGATGGCTATATACTAAGGCTCTTTTTAGGTACCCTAGAGCCATCTTGACAGCTCTATTTGTATTGACAATCTATATGGGTTATGAGGCATCACACTTAGGTATTGATGCCTCTGCAGATACTCTAATACTAGATGATGATAAGGATCTAGCATATACGCGTAGTGTGGCAGCAAGGTATGAGAGTTCAAGCATACTAGTGCTTACATATAGACCAGATCTATATCTGCTAAGTGATGAGAGTCTTGAGAATATCACCGCTTTAGTTAGCGATCTTAAAGAGATTGGTATTGTTGCCTCAACTACATCTATACTCAATGTGCCACTACTTCAGAGTCCACCAAAACCCATAGCAGAGCTTCTAAAAAAGATACCATCTATTGGTGAGGGTGATGCCAACTTGACTCTAGCAGCCAAAGAGTTTAGCTCTAATCCGCTCTATGTCGCAAACTTGGTTAGTTCAGACCTTAAGACAACAGCTATTGTGTTGCATCTAGGTGATCTAGTAGGCTCCAAAGATGAGAAGAGAGAGCTGATGCGTCAAGGTATTGAAAACATTAGAGCAGTAATGTTAAAATACAACGGTAGCGCAGAGCTCTTTTTAGGCGGTCTTGATATGATTGCTAGTGATATGATAGAGTATATCAAGAGTGATCTAAGCACCTATTCGGCTGTTGTGTTGATGCTTATGCTTTTAGTATTGTGGGTGATTTTCAAAGAGCTACGATGGGTTATTTTGCCTATTTTGATCTCTGCTATTGCTATATCAATCACACTTGGAGTCATCACAATTTTTGGTTGGCAAATTACGGTAATATCATCGAATTTTATAGCCTTGCAGTTAATCCTTACCATCTCTATAGTTATCCATCTTATTGTCCGCTATCGTGAGTTGAGCATAGATGAGAGTGCGGATGGGTATGAGTTGGCACTGCACTCAGCTCTATCTATGTCAAAACCCACATTTTTTGCTGTTATTACTACTATGGCAGGCTTTGCCTCCCTTATGCTCTCTGGCATTAAGCCTATTATTGCGCTTGGCTGGATGATGAGTATCGGTCTTAGTATCTCTTTTGTAGTTGCATATATCCTATTTCCAGCTGCTATGCTGCTACTTGGTAGGTGTAACTACTCTAGTACATTTGAGTCAAATTTTACGCTAACTTATATAGCAGCTAAGTTTGTGCAAAAACATGGCTTGGTTATTATTATTGCCTCTATCATAGTGGTGGTATTTTCACTACTAGGCGCATCAAAGCTGTTGGTTGAAAATAGTTTTGTCAACTACTTTAAAAAATCTACCCATATCTATCAGGGTATGATTGTGATAGATAGAGAGTTGGGCGGGACAACGCCACTAGATGTAACTATTGATCTTCCTACTCAGTTATTAAAAGATGTAGAAGATGATCTACAAGATGATGAGTTTGATGAGTTTGATGAGTTTGATGAGTTTGATGAGTTTGAAGATGAGTTTAAACAGGGTGTCGACGATAATCAGTACTGGTTTAGTGATGAGCGTATGCAGATTGTTAAAGATGTTCATGCTTATCTTCAAACTTTAGACGGTGTCGGAAAGGTGCTCTCACTAGCAACTATGTTGGAAGTTGGAAAGAGTTTAAATAACAAAGAGGACCTTAGTAGCTTTGAGCTAGCCCTGTTCTATAGGGAGCTGCCAGACTCTTTTGCTAAAATCATTCTAAATCCCTACCTTGATATAGATAATAATCAGGTTCGTTTTGCTATGCGCATTGTAGATTCTGATCCAACACTCAGGCGAAATGAGCTTATAACCAAAATCAGAGAAGATCTAACACAAAAACTCAACATACCAGAATCAAGAGTGCATCTATCAGGAGCCATGATACTCTACAACAATATGCTACAGAGCCTATATAGCTCTCAAATTTCCACGCTATCAGCAATGGCTCTGCTTCTATTTGTTATGTTTTGGGTGTTATTTGGCTCATTTAGAGTAGCATTGGTTGCCATAGTAGCAAATTTAGTGCCTGTTGGCGTGATTTTTGGGTTTATGGGCTTTATGAAGATACCGTTAGATATGATGACCATAACCATAGCCGCCATTAGCATAGGCATAGCGGTAGATAATACAATTCACTATCTACATAGATTTAAAAAAGAGCTCTTAATAGACGGTGATTATATGCGCGCTATGTATAGCTCACATAGTAGCATAGGGCATGCTATGAGTTATACAACCATTGTTATAACTTTGGGCTTCTTGATGCTACTGCTCTCACTCTTTATTCCAACAATCTATTTTGGTCTTTTAACTGTTCTTGCCATGTTGATGGCGATAGCAGCTGATCTGCTCTTATTGCCAAAGCTCATTATTCTCTTCAAGCCTTTTAAAAAGATTTCCTGATACAATATGATAATACTTTAGATAAAAAGTATCCATAAATCTCAAAGGAGTTTAGATGTATTTACGACTTATTATAGTTCTTATAGCTCTACCAATAGCCCTCTTGGCATTTGAAAATAAAATTATTATTGCTGGAACTTACTACGCCTCCTCGCAGGCTCAAAAGCGTGTTGATCACATACATACTCTGCTATTAAAAAAGCAACTAGTATCTAAAGAGAACATAGGATCTCTTCATTTTACTACTAGGGCGGTTGAGCGATACTATTGTAGTACTATTGAAAATTTTGCTAGTCAAAATCAGATGAATAAAGTTTTAAAAGCAGTTAAAAAAATTGTTCCTGATGCTTATCTTAGTAGCAAAGTGACCACAAAGACCAAACTGTTGGACTTTGTCGACGAGGTAGATCTACCAGAAACTGTAGAGCCCTCCATCTCTACAGCAGTAGAAGAGACTGTAGATGAAAATCAAACCGAAGAGACTTTTGGAGTTGCTGATGAGGAGCTGACGCGAACACAAGAGAATATTGCTGATGCGGTAGCAGACGGGGGTGATGAGCCGATAGAATCAAATATAGATGAGACTTTAGTTGCACTAGAAAAAGATAGTACTGTAACCTCTTTAGATCATGAGGAGGCAGTTGAAACATCTAGCTTTCCATGGCTTTATGTGGCAGGAGGTACTCTGCTTGCTGTGATACTATTTTTGCTATTTGGCAGAAAGAAGAGAGAGCCAAATAAGCGTGAACACCTAAAGCTAGACCTCGATAAAAGATCTGATCTAGATAGTAAAAATACAGAACCATCAAAAGAGAATCTAGTAGATACAAAGAGTGATACAGATATAAAAGATGATGCGGAGATACAGGGTGATATAGACACAAAGAGTGATACAGATATAAAGAGTGATACAGAGCAGATGGTGGCTGAGCTGGTAGAGCCTTCTGTTGATGATAAGCAGAGTAGTGAGCATACAATAAGTGAGCCAAGGGTTGTAGTTGATCGTAAAAAAAGAGAGTTTAAGCAGAGAGGTCAGACTATTACTAAAGATGATCTGAAAAAATTTGCCAATAACCGCATCTTAGCCGCTGATGATAACTTCATAAATCAAAAAGTCCTTATTAAGTTGTTTGAAGATAGTGGTGTAGAGCTGAAGATGGCAGAGAATGGACAAGAGGTCTTAGATATACTCAATGAAGATAGCGGTTACTCCGTTGTGCTTATGGATGCCCATATGCCAATTATGGATGGTTTTGAGTCCGCAAGACATATACGCGCTGATAGTAGATTTGATCACATAACCATAGTTGCACTTAGTGGAGATACAGCAAGTGATGATCTTAAAAAGATGCGTGAAGCTGGTATGGAGGAGCAGTTGGCAAAACCACTAGATGTAGCTAAGCTTTATGGCATACTTTACCAGTATCTTGATTTTCCAGATGAGGTAGCTTCTTTGAGTGTGACAGATGAGAGCGTTATTGGTGATCAGGTGTTAAATCATGCAACTGGATTAAATATATGCGCTAATGACGAACAGATGTACAGAGAGATTTTACAAGAGTTTTTAGATACATATGCAACTAGTTCATCTACTACTAGTGACTACTTAGAGCATGGCGATGAGATCAAACTAGTTGCTCTACTGCTTGACATAAAAGGCGTGGCTGCCAGTATAGGTGCAGACCAATTATCAGAAGTTGCAGAAAATTTTAGAGAGGTTATACTTGTTAATGAGCCTGACAAATATAAGAGACTACAAGATGAGTTTGCTCTAGAGTTAGATAGAGCCGTAGAGGCGATAAAGAGCTATCTTTAAGAGTTTTTCATCTTAAGATAGATCTGCTCTAGTGTCTTGACAAACTTTGGATCTGCATTTGGACATGATGCTACTCTGTAGTCTATAAATCCAAGCTCTTGCGCGATCTCTCTGTACTCCATGTCAAGTTCGTAGATGGTCTCTGAGTTGTCTATGGTAAAAGCTAGTGGACTGATGATCACTCTTTTGCTCCAGAGTTGTGATAATTTACTCTCTAGTGATGGTTCTAGCCACTTCATAGGACCAACCTTAGACTGATATGCTAACTGCACACTTTTAAATCTAAGATTAGCTTCTGCAAGCTCTTGATCTAAGAGGCGGACATGCTCTTTGACCTGTCTCTGATATGGATCACCAGCATTTATGATGCTCACAGGTAGTCCATGGGCTGAAAATATGAGATCAAACTCTGCAGGATCCTGCTCTGCTAAAGCCTCTTTGATCTTATCTACTAGTATGCTATTGTAGGTACTGTTGGCATAGAAGTGTTTTGTCTCACTTACTATGACATCTAGTTTGGCACTATGTAGCTCACTCTCAAAATCCTCTAGTGATGATTTGGTGGTTGTTGTAGAGTATTGTGGATATAGCGGTATCAGATATACATGTGAGATCTTCTCCTCTTGTAGTCGCTTGATAACTTGGCTAGCATATGGAGGTGTGTAGCGCATAGCCATATCAACTATCACTCCATCGCCTACTCTATCTTGTAGCTTTAAGATCAGCTCTTTAGTGATATCAACAATTGGCGATTTGCCTCCTATCTTCTCATAAACATCTTGGGCAGATCTTGTACGGTTTGTAGTTATAGTACTTGCTATAAATCGTCGCAGAAGATTGCTTTTCATGGTGAGTATGTTTGGATCATTGAACATATTGCTCAAGAAAGTTTCAACCTCATATAGGTTATTTGGACCGCCCATATTTAGCAGAATAATCGCATCTTTTCTCATAGTTTGCGCCTTTTGTATGATCTAGTTTTTTTATCTTTACGGACTGAGTGTATCCATAGCCAATCGATCGCGTAGTATAGCGAAATAGAGACTATGGTTGAGTAAAACAGAGCACCAGCATAGAGTGGAATAAAGATCTCATCAAGATTACTTTGAAACCACTCCAAATTCATCTCAATTAGACATGTCGGCTCTACCATAAGCAGAAAAAGACCAGTTTTGTACTCAATATAGTACATAAATGGCATAGTAATAGGATTGGAGATCCAGACTAGAGCTAGTGCAATGGGGACATTAAATCTTACAAATGGCACCATAGCTATAACAGCTAGCATCTGAAATGGCATTGGTATAAAAGCTATAAAAAGACCAATAAGCATAGCGCGCGTTACTGATTGGCGATTTATAGATAAGTACTCTTGAGGTATGTTGTACTTTTTTATAAGTGAGTCTATCTTGGAGTTCTGTTTGCGCCGTTTGAAAATTTTGCGAACCATATCTTACACTTTCACTCTATCTTCTAGCGCGCGTGTGAGAGATAGAACATCAATATTTTCAAGACTAACACCAGTTGGTACACCTTGAGCGATCTTAGTAAACTCAAGCTTAAGATCAGCTAGCTTGTCCTCTATGTATAGTATCAGAGCATCACTAGCTATGGATGGTGTCAGAGCAAAGATAATCTCTTTGACACCAGATGAAGCTACGCTTTGTAGATGTGATATATCTATGTTCTCTAGTGTATCTAACACAAAGTATCGACCATCAAAAAGGGCATTTTCTTCAATGGTAATGATATCTTTGGCATCATCTACAATACAGAGTTTTGTGCTATCTCTTCTCTCATCACAGCAGATAGAGCAGATCTCATCTTCACTCATTCCTCCACACAGCAGACACTTTTTTAGACTCCCAATAGCCTCCTCTATGGCTAGAGATATCTTAAGTGCGCTAAAATTGTCACGCATTATCATGTGGTATGCCAATCTGGTTGCACTTTTGTGACCTATGCTAGGTAGAGTCTCTAAAGCCTCAACAAGACGAGTAAATTTTCTCAAAGAGTGTTTCATTAATGATATTATAGTGTATAATTTCAAAAAAATATTTAGGAATGTGTGTGGAAGAGCTAAGTTACTATGAGATATTAGAAGTTAGTACAGATGCTAGCAAGAGTGAGATCAAAAAAGCTTACAGAAAAATGGCACGCAGGTATCATCCAGATGCCAATCCAGATGATCCAGATGCGGAACATAAATTCAAATTTTGCAATGAGGCTTATCAGGTATTGGGTGATGATTCCCAGCGTTCGGTCTATGATCGTTACGGCAAAGATGCTCTTCAGGGCATGGGTAGTAGATCACGCTCAAGTGGCTTTGGTGGCTTTGAGGATCTTAGTGAGATATTTGAAGAGATGTTTACGGGTAGCAGAAGATCAGGTAGGAGTTCAGCAGATAGTGACAAGTACCCTCTAGATCTTGGCATAGAGATGAATCTTAGCTTTAAAGAGGCAGTTTTTGGCTGTGACAAAGAGTTAGAGTACTCATACAAAGAGTCATGTGGTAGCTGTAGTGGCAGTGGAGCTAAAGATGGTAAGCTTAGTAACTGTAGGCGGTGTTCAGGAAAGGGTCAAGTCTATGTCAAACAAGGCTTTATGACCTTTTCTCAAACTTGTCCAGATTGTGCAGGTGCTGGCAGTATGCCATCAGATCCATGTTCTAAGTGTAGTGGTCACGGCTATAAGGAGAGGGAGTCATCTATCACCATTAAGGTGCCAGCTGGTGTAGATTCTCAAAATCGCTTAAGAGTTTCAGGTAAAGGTAACATAAGCAGAAGAGGTAGCAGAGGTGATCTTTATGTGACATTTGATGTTTTAACTGATGAGACCTTTATAAGAAACGGCAACGATATCTATGTTAGAGTCCCTATCTTTTTTACTCAGGCTATACTTGGTGAGAGTATCAGCATACCATCACTAACCGGTGAGCTTGAGTTGCACCTTGATCAAGGCACCAAAGATACTCAACAGTATCGCTTTGCAGATGAGGGAGTTGAGGATATACATGGACATGGAAGAGGCTCACTTATAGCACAAATCGAACTAATCTATCCAAAAAAGTTAAGTGCTCAACAGCGTGAAATGTTAGAGCAGCTTCAAGAGAGCTTCGGTGTAGAGTCTAAGCCACATGAGAGCATATTTGAGTCAGCTTTTTTGAAAGTAAAAGAGTGGTTTAACTAACTTTGAGTTACAATACACCCAACTAAGGAGCAACTTATGAGAGAGTGTAGTTCACTGCAAGAGGTTAGAGAAGAGGTAGATAAGCTAGATACACAGATAGTAGCACTGATAGCACAGCGTAATGAGTACATAAAACAAGCAGCAAGGTTTAAGAGTAGTGTAGCAGAAGTGAAGGCAGATGATCGCATAGAGTCACTCATAATGCGTCTGCGTACTCAAGCATTAGAGCTTGGCATATCTGCCAATATGATAGAGGATCTTTTTAAACTAATGATCGATGAGATGGTGGAGACGGAGATAGCAGAGTTTCGCAATGCTAAAGATCTTTAGTTTAGCTTAAGTTATAGTAGATAGTTGACTTCATATAACACATATTTAAGTTTACTTTAGATATACTTGAGTATCGTATGTAATAGCGAAGGGGGATTTGGTTTATGATCAAGGTAGTTTTTAGTGTGGTCGCACTTCTTTTTGCACACTCCTTGTTGTTCGCAACTATCATGGGCTCTAAACATGATTTGAGCATGAATAACTACTATGGAACTTATGGCAACGAGACACAAGTTTGTGTTTTTTGTCACACCCCTCATGCTAGCAATCCAGATCTAAGTAATGGTGCCATTTGGAACAGATCTATCACAGACACTTCACAATTTATCTTATATAGTGGCGCCAATGGTGAGCCAAATCACCCTAGTATGTTATGTCTTAGTTGTCATGATGGTGTGAGCAATATCGGTGATCCTAGTGCGGTTGCTGGAGCTCAGATGCATCAACTAATCAACGAGCCAGGCTCTGGTTTAGCAACTGGCGATGGTGGACCTAACTGTAAAGCTTGTCATAAAGCCATGTTTGGCATAGGTGGTGGTCTACCTTCAGACACAGTGATGAATATGTTTCCTGGTAGGTGGTGGACAATTGGTCCAGATCTTAGTAATGACCATCCAGTCTCTATCGACTACAGTGCTTCTCAATCTAATTTTCCAACAGAATTTAAGCCAAAAAGTGCAGTTTTAGCAGAGGGCTTTGTACTTCCTGATGGTAATGTGGAGTGTGTAACATGTCATGATCCACACAATCCAAACAATGGACTCTTTTTGCGTAAGTCAAACATAAACAGTGCAGTTTGTAAAACTTGCCACATTAAGTAACAGATAGAACTTCGTTAGATATAATGTCAAAAAACTTAAAGAGATTTAGATGAATTTTATAGAGACAAGAGGCAATGACGGATCAAATCTGGCGTATGTCTCATTTGAAGAGGCTATCTTAAGCCCAATAGCCTCATATGGTGGGCTCTATGTGCCTGAGTATCTTCCAGAGCTTGGTGAGCAATTTTTATTGAAGCATATAGACTCATCATATAAGCAGATGGCTCTAGATATGTTAAGCCATTTTGATGTAGGTATAGATCAGGATGTTTTAGAAGAAGCTTTAGATAAATACGATAATTTTGATGATCATCAAAACCCAGTTCCTGTGGTAAAGCTAGACGAGAAGCTCTATGTTAGTGAGCTCTATAGGGGTCCTACGCGCGCCTTTAAGGATATGGCACTACAGCCTTTTGGAGTCATATTGTCATCTGTTGCACAGAAGAGATCTCAAGAGTATCTGATCTTAGCAGCCACTAGCGGTGATACTGGTCCAGCCGCACTAGATGCCTTTAAAAATAGAGCCAATGTTAAAGTAGTATGTCTCTATCCAGATGGAGGAACTAGTGATGTTCAGAGGCTACAGATGGTCTGTGAAGACGCACCAAATCTTAAAGTTATCGGGATAGACGGTAGCTTTGATGATGCACAAAATGCTCTTAAGAGACTATTGGGTTCACAGAGTTTTAAAGCTAAACTTCAAAAACATAACATAAGTGTCTCAGCAGCCAACTCTGTTAATTTTGGGCGTATTATATTTCAGATTATCTACCATATACATAGCTATCTAGAGCTAGTTAGATCTGGTGCTATTGGGATGGGTGAGAAGATTAACCTTGTAGTTCCAAGTGGCAACTTTGGTAACGCTTTAGGTGCCTACTATGCATCTAAGATGTGTCTAGCTGTTGAGAGCATTATCATAGCTTCAAATGAAAATTGTGTCCTAACAGAGCTTATTAGGACAGGCAAGTATGATATTAGAGATAGAGAAGTTGTTCAGACAACTTCACCCGCTATGGATATACTAAAATCTTCAAACATAGAACGCGTACTATATGATATGTTTGGAGTAGAGCGGACAAAAGAGCTAATGTTCTTGTTAGATAGCAGAGGCTATTATGAGCTAAGAGATAGTGAATTAAAACAGCTTAGATCCATCTTTTCTGCTGAGTTTGCTACAAGCAAAGAGGTTAAGAAGATAATTAGTAGAGTTTTTGATAGCGGCTATATATTGGAGCCACATACTGCTACATGCATTAAAGCATATGAGAGTTGTGCAGATAAAGATATAGTTA
>JAMONY010000063.1 GCA_027066325.1 Helicobacteraceae bacterium
AAAAAGCTAAAAAAGCTAGATCTATACTCAAAAATTCACACAGTAAAAGCAATAAGATAGATAACTCTATCATTGAGACTTTAGCACTATTTTCACCTGAGGCAAAAGATCTTAGAGTAATTGTTTCACACTTAAAGATAACTAGTGAACTTAGTAGAGTCTCAGACTATGTTAAGAGTTATGCCAAAAAAATCTCTCTACAGATAGAGATAGACTCTAAGATCATACAAGATGACATGAGACTACTTCTACAGAGCACGCTCAATTCGCTAGATATCGCCTTAAGGTCTATCGAGACAGAATCACTACAAGAGCTTGAAGAGCTATATGGAGATGTGAATATTGAAGAGAGTAGGTGTGATGATCTTATCTCTGTAGTGCAGAAGACCCTTTTACAACACATACGCAGTGTAGAAGAGGTAGAGGATCTCATAAGTTTTACAAAAACTCTCAGAAAGCTTGAGCGTATTTCAGATAGGAGTGTTAAGATTGTAAATCTATCATATTTTGCACAAAAAGGTGGGAAGTTAAAGCTGTGAAACAGCCACATATACTTATCATTGAAGATGATGAAGATATCTTGGAGCTAGAGGAGTACCATCTGCAAAAAGAGGGTTATGAGGTAACGGGCATACTCTCACCAAAAAAACTTTATGAGCTTTTAGATCAAGAGAGCATAGATCTACTGATAGTAGATCGTAATTTAGGCAGTAGTGAAGGTAGTGAAGTTGTTGAGCAGTTGCGCAAAGATGGCTACTCTATACCTGTTATTTTTGTATCTGCTAAGGCTAGATCAGACCAGATAGAAGAGGGTTTTTTGCGTGGAGGTGATGACTATCTGGTTAAGCCGTTTAATATGAACGAGCTACTACTTAGGGTGCGTTCGCTACTCAAGCGAGCAGGTAGTTGCTTGAGTCCAGTTATTGTCCATAAAGAGATATCTCTAAATATCCAGACAAGAGAGGTTGCTATAGATAACTTAGATATTTCACTTAGTAGACTAGAGTTTGATCTGTTACACTACTTTATGCTTAATGCAAAAAGAGCGATCAATAGAGATGAGTTGTTAGAAGAGGTGTGGAGAAGTGAGTGTGAAAAGTTAGCTAAGACGGTCAATGTAGCTATCAATAGGCTGCAAAAAAAGATAGATCCAGATAGATCTAAAGGCTATATTCAAGCCATAAGAGGCATAGGATATATGTTCGAATAGAGTAAGTCTACTGCTACGATTCTTGGTATATCTTGTGTTATAAAATAGCATAATGTAGATCATTCTTGAGAAAAGCGCTAGATTAAGTTATGTTTAACTATATTGAGACTAGAATAGTGAATACACAAATTCTTATGGAGGGTTGAGATGTATCCTTTTGTGACTCTATCGGGACTATTGGATTTCATAGATACGCAGATACAGAATAAGGGTTACTTGAACTACATAGAAGATAACTCTTATGTCTCAATCTCATCTAGTGAGTTTGTAGAGCAGACTAAGAGACTTTCGTTTGCTTTTAGTGAGGCTGGAGTTAAGAAAGGTACAACTGTTGCCATAGTCTCTGCCTCATCACCTTTTTGGCTTATGGTCGATTTTGCGCTTATGCGCATAGGTGCTGTTGGCGTACCAATTTTTGCCAATATCTCATCTTCTAACCTTATATATGAGATCAAAGATGCACAGATAGAGTACATGTTTATAGCATCACAAGAGCGTCTTGATACACTAAAACCATACCTTGATGATATGAAACTAGTGCTCTATAGAGATCTGGAGTATGCTGCACAAAATGGTATAGAGTGGAGTAGTTTTATATCTAAAGCTAGCATCGATAGAGTTGACCATAAGGTCTCTTCAGATGATTTAGCGACCATCATCTATACAAGTGGCTCTACTGGCAGACCAAAAGGTGTTGAGTTGACGCATAAGAATTTTGTTACTCAGCTAAATGATACAAAAGCATTTTACTCTATTTTGAAGAGTGACATAGTGCTCTCATTTTTGCCACTAGCACATGTTTTTGAGCGTATGGTTATGATGTTCTACATGAGCTCTGGCGCATCGATCTATTTTGTTGATGATGTTAAGAAGATAGCACTTAGAGCCAAAGAGGTTAAGCCTACTGTTATGAGTGTTGTGCCACGGCTACTCAATAAGATCTATGCTAAGATGTTAGAGGGTGTTGAGAGATCAAGTGGGGTGAAGAAGATTATAGGAAGGCTGGCAGTCTCACATGCTATGCATAAAGATCCACAGAGCGATAGCTTCTCTCTTGTTGAGCCGATCTATGACAAGCTAGTGTATGCTAAGCTAAGAGAGGCACTTGGTGGTAAGTTGCGCATAGTCATAAGTGGAGGTGCGCCACTAAAGCCTACTGTCTGTAGATTTTTTATCAATATTAAAGTACCAATCTATCAAGGGTATGGGCTCTCTGAAACATCACCAGTGATAAGTGCCAATAGAGTACACTACAATCGCATAGGAACTTGTGGTAAATTATTTAACCATGTAGAGGCAAAGATAGGTGATAGTAGTGAGCTTTTGGTGCGCGGTGATAGCGTCATGAGAGGCTATCATAATCTACCTGAAAAAACTGCTCAGACGATAGACTCAGATGGGTGGCTTCACACTGGTGATATTGCAGAGTTTGATTCTGATGGGTATCTCACCATCAAAGGTCGACTCAAAGAGTTGCTAAAGACCTCAACTGGCAAATATATCTCTGCCATACCTATAGAGCACTGTTTTGTTGGTGAGAGCTGGATAGAGCAGGCTATGGTAGTTGCTGATAATAGACCGTTTGTAACCATACTACTATTTGTCAATACAGACGATGAGACTACAGATGAGATACACAGTAGAGCACAGGAGCTTTTAGATAAGATAAATCAGACTCTTCCAAAATGGGAGAGAGTGCAGAGATTTGCCATCATAGAAGATGAGCCTACTATTGAGTCTGGAGTGCTTACTCCATCTATGAAGTTGGTAAGAGATAGAGTTTTATCGATCTATGAAGAGCATATCGAGCAGATGTATCAACCTAGATTCTGTACACTAGAGAAACTTTAGCTTTAAGAACATAGATCACAACAAAGGAAACAGATGAGAGAGAGAGTAGCAATTATAGATGGATTGAGAACCCCCATAGCAAAAGCTGGTGGCAAGCTAAAGCAGATACAAGCAGATGAGCTTGGTGCTCATATAGTACGAGAGTTGGCACTAAGAGTTGGTATACCATTTAAGGAGTATAGCGAGGTTATCATGGGTAATGTATCGCAGCCACCTCATGCTGCAAATGTTGCTAGAGTTATAGCTCTTAGATCTGGGTTTCCTGACTCTACTATCGCTTATACTGTGCACCGAAATTGTGCCTCTGGTATGGAGGCTATCACCTCAGCAGCCCAGAAGATAGCAGCTGGTCGTGGTGAGATATATATGTGTGGTGGAGTAGAGTCTATGAGCAATATCCCGCTCTTTTATGGAAAAGAGATGCGTGAATTTTTTAGCGCACTTTTTGCCTCAAAAACATTAGCTCAAAAACTACTAATCTTAGCTCAATTCCGCCCATCTCATCTACGACCAGTTATGGGTCTTATGCAGGGACTTACAGACCCAATAAGTGGACTACTTATGGGCTCAACAGCAGAGATTTTAGCACAAGATTTTGGCATAGGTCGTGAGGCTCAAGATGAGATGGCAATGGTGAGTCATCATAAGGCGCAAAAAGCTAGAGATGAGGGCATTTTTGCTCAAGAGATAGCACCTATTGCATATGGTAAAGATGCAACTTTAATGATGGATGATGATGGTATTCGTGATGATCAGAACATGAAGGCTCTTGGTAAATTGCGACCATTTTTTGATAAGAAAAATGGTACCGTAACAGCTGGTAATTCATCACAGATATCTGATGCTGCAGCTGCGGTTGTGCTTATGAGTGAGAGCAGAGCAAAAGAGATGGGGCTCACTCCACTTGGCTACCTCAAAGAGTACGCATATGCTGGTCTAGAACCAAAGCGCATGGGTATGGGACCAGCCTTTTCAACTGCAGCCCTATTTAAACGAACAAAGATGAAAATGAGTGACATAGATCTTGTGGAGATCAATGAGGCTTTTGCTGTGCAGGTGATGGCAAATGAGATCGCTTTTGGCTCTAAAGAGTATGCTATAAAAAATCTTGGTAGAAGATCTGCTCTTGGAGAGATAGATCCACATATGCTAAATGTCAACGGAGGAGCTGTAGCTCTTGGGCACCCAGTTGGCATGACTGGAACTAGAATGGTGATCCATACGCTCAAAGAGCTAAAGCGACGCGGAAAACATCGGGCACTAGCTACACTCTGCATAGGTGGTGGGCAGGGTGGCGCACTTATTTTGGAGGTTGAGTAATGAGTAGTATAAGTGTAGATATTGACAATAGAGGTGTGTGTGAGGTAATCTTTGACATGCCACATAGTAGTGTAAACCTACTAAGTACCCCTGTACTAGAGGAGCTAGAGGCTCATATTGAAAGTATCAAAAAAGATACTCAGATAAGAGCTGTGCTATTTAAAAGTGCCAAAGATGGTATCTTTATAGCAGGTGCTGATATAGGTGAGATAGACTCTTTAGATGATGAGAGCTTAGCTAGAGAGAAGGTTAAACGCGGTCAAGATATCCTCACGCTTATCACAACCATTAAGCCTCCTACTATTGCTATCATAGATGGAGCAGCTCTTGGAGGTGGATTTGAGTTGGCATTAGCGTGTGATTATCGCATAGCTACACAAAATCCAAAAAGCAAAATGGGGCTTGTGGAGGTCTCTCTTGGTGTGATACCAGGTTTTGGCGGCACACATAGACTAAAAGAGCTTGTTGGTTTAAGTAGAGCTTTAGAGCTTATCATGGGCTCAAAAAAGATCGATGCTGATAAGGCTTTGAAGATGGGGCTTGTAGATGCTAGTGTGCCTTCTGGATATCTTGAATTTAAGATCAATAGCCTACTGCGCGAACTAGATAGTAAGCAGGGTAGAGCTAAAATAGCCTCTAAAAGAGCTAAGATACCACTGATTGATAAGTATCTACCAGCAGTTGTGTTGATGATAGCTTCTAAAAGAGCAGTAGAGAAGACAAAAGGTCACTATGAGGCTCCACTTAAGCTTATTGAGCTATATAGAGCAAGTGAGCCTCTTAGTGTGGAGGAGGCTCTCTCTTTGGAGGTTGATACCTTCTGCTCTTTAGTCGTAACGCCAACTTGTAAAAATCTTATCTCACTATATAACACATCAGAGGCACTCAAAAAAGAGAGTGGCACAACCAGAGCTACTAAGCCTATCACAATAGAGCAAGCAAGTGTTGTTGGTGGAGGTGTTATGGGCTCTGGTATCGTCTGGCTATTTAGTAAGCTTGAGATACTAGTGCGTCTTATAGATAGAGATCCTAAGCAGATCTCAAAAGCACTCAAGCATATTAGAAGCATATATAAGACACTTAGAAAAAGGCGTCGCATTACAGATCATCAGATAAGCACCAAGTTAGATCATATCACCTATAGTACCTCTTTAGATGCTATCTCAAACTCCAATCTTGTACTTGAAGCGATCATAGAGAGCAGTAGTGCCAAAAAAGATCTATATAGGGAGATAGAGGCTAGAGTTAGCAAAGAGTGTATCATAGCCACAAACACATCATCACTCTCTATTAGTGATCTAGCATCTGAGCTTGAGCATCCACAAAGATTTATAGGCATGCACTTTTTTAATCCAGTAAATCGTATGCCTTTGGTGGAGATTATACCAGGTCAGATGAGCTCACCAAAGAGTGTAGCCACAGTAGTTGAGCTTGCTAAGCAGAGCGGTAAAACACCTATAGTTGTAGGGGATTGCGCTGGTTTTCTAGTCAATCGTATCTTGATACCATATATCAATGAGGCTATACAGATGTTTGAAGAGGGTGAAGATATGGAGCGTATCGATGCTCTTGTGGAGGAGTTTGGTATGCCTATGGGACCATTTGCACTTGCTGATGAGGTAGGCTTAGATGTCGGCTACAAGGTTGGAACTCTTCTTTATGAGGCTTATGGTGAGAGGATGTCTATTCCAAAGATCTTTGAAGATATCTATAGTCTAAAGATACTTGGCAAAAAGAGTGGCAGTGGATTTTACTTACATGGTAGCAAATCATTAACACCTAACCATAAAGTACAAGCTCTAGTAAAAGAGAGAAGGAGCTTTGATAGTGAAGAGATTATAGACCGATGTATGTTAATTATGGTCAATGAGGCGGCAAGAGCTCTTGATGAGAAGGTTGTAAAAAATGCCTCCTATCTTGATATGGCTATGGTTTTAGGTACTGGTTTTGCCCCATTTCGAGGTGGATTGATGCGCTATGCTGAAGATAGAGGGCTTGAAAATGTTGTTGTCACGCTAAGTAGGCTTGCTAATGCTTATGGAGATAGGTTTGTGCCATGTGATGCGCTTGTGAAGATGTCTAAAGAGAGTAGAAGCTATTTTAAGGAGAGTTAGATGGAGAGTTTAGTTGTTATATTTTTACTTATTGCGCTTGTGGTGCTCTGGTATAGAGGTGAGTCGTTTCTGCTTATATCGATCGTAACCGCGCTGCTAATTGCTGTGTGGTTATCACCGTCGATCTGGTTTTGGATCATCTATCTACCTGTCAATATAGTACTTCTTATGCCATCAATCAGGGCAAAGTTGATCTCAAAACATATAGTTAGTTTTTTAAAAAATAATAACCTTCTCCCAAATATCTCTACTACAGAGAAAGTTGCTTTAAGAGCTGGTGATGTCTGGGTTGATGGTGAACTTTTTAGTGGAAAACCAGACTTTGAGTGGATCTCAAAACAGAGTTATCCGGAGCTAACAGATGAGGAGCGCGCGTTTTTAGACAATGAGACTGATGAGCTGTGTGCTATGAATGATGATGCAGAGGTTTTTAAGAAGCGAGATTTGT
>JAMONY010000064.1 GCA_027066325.1 Helicobacteraceae bacterium
TTGTTTGGGGTTGGGTAGGTTACATGTGAGTTCTATCTGCTCTACACTTTTGGCTATATCTATGCTTAGGTTTTCATGGGCTGTGTTGGTTACTAGTATGTTGTCCTCTATGCGTATGCCTATGCCGCGGTATGGTGGTGGCACACTCTCATCATCTGCTTGTAGGTATATGGCTGGCTCTATGGTAAGAACCATGCCAGCTTCAAATGCGATCTCTTCTAAGTTGTTGTTGTAGTATGCACACCTATCATGAACATCGATGCCCATCCAGTGCCCTACTCCATGAGGTATATATTTTTTATAGTTTTGATTTTGTATGTGCTCATCTAACTTAGGACTTAGTACCCCTATCTCTATCAAAATCTTACAGATCTCTTGTACCATATACTCTTGAAGCTCACTTCTTAGTACTTTAGGCTTTACCATTTTGATGAGCTGTTGCTGTAGCTTTAAGAGGCTATTGTAGATCTCTTTTTGTGCTCTGCTAAAGTGTCCATTGACTGGAAAAGTGCGTGTGATATCGGTTGCATACATCTTGTATTCGCACCCTGCATCTATGAGGACTAGGTCACCATCTTGTAGTCTTTGATTGTTGGCTATGTAGTGTAGTGTATTGGCATTGAAACCACCTGCTACTATGCTACCATAGGCGGTTGTGCATCCATGTTTGGCAAATGTGTACTCTATCTGCGCTGCTAGCTCATACTCCATAACTCCTGCCTTACAACTACGCATAGCGTCATGATGAGCTTTGGCTGTTATCTTCAACCCTGCTCTAATGAGCTCTATCTCAGCTTCAGACTTCTTAAGACGCATCTGCTCTAGTATGTGAGTTATATCGATAAGCTCTCTTACTCCTTTTTTTTGCTTCTCTCTCATAGAAGAGGCTATCTGCCTAACGCTATTTAGCTGCTCTTGATCTGCAAATATATCTATATAGAGCCTTGGTGTATGTTTTAAAATCTGTTCTATTTTGCTCTCAAACTCATCATACTCCACAACCTCATCTACATCTACCATAGATCTAGCGTTATCTACTCCAATGCGCTCTGCTAACCAGACTAGCTCATGCTGTGTTGAAGTGTGCATAAAAAGATAACTCTCCAGCTTGCCATCACACTTTTTTAGCACTAAAATGGATCTATCTTCTTCTATGCCTGTAAGGTAGTAGAAGTTGCTATCTTGTCGGTATGTATACTCTGTATCATTTGAGCGAATTTTTGCGGTTGCAGATGGTATGATCGCTACACCATCTGCCATAACCTCTAAAACTCTATCTCTTCTCTCTTTGTATATTTTCTCATTCATAGTGTAATTGTAGCTCATTTGGCTATAATTTCAAAAAAACTTTTTAAGGCAAGCGCGATGATAGATCTAAAACTACTTCAGAGAGATTTTGATACCGTCAAAAAATCTCTCTTACTTAAAAAAGTTGACCCGACACTACTAGATGAGCTACAACAAAAAGCTCAAGAGCTAAAGCTAAGCAAACAGACATACGAAGAGCTCCAAGCAGAGCAAAATAGCCTCAGCAAGCTCTTTGGTCAGTTTAAAAGAGATGGTAAAGATACAGATGAGCTAAAAGAGCAGATAGAGAGCCTAAAGAGTAGAGTTACAGATGCTCAACACAACATGAGAGTAGCAGATGAAGCACTAAGCTCTCTAGCATCAACAGTACCAAACATACCAGATGAGAGTGTAAAAGCTGGAGATAGCGAAGATGACAACACTCTACTAAAACATGTCTTAGAACCGACAGAGTTTAACTTTACTCCAAAAGAGCACTGGGAGTTAGCAGAGCAGAGTGGCTGGATAGATTTTGAGCGCGGTGTTAAGATTGCTAAAAGTAGATTTGCTATATTGCGCCATGATGCGGCAAAGCTTGAGCGCGCACTGATAAACTTCATGTTAGATTTTGTACACTCGCGTGGATTTGATGAGGTGAGTGTACCGTACATCGTCAATGAACATGCACTATTTGGTACTGGGAATCTACCAAAATTTGAAGATGATCTCTTTAAGATAGACGGTGAAAAACTCTACCTCATACCAACAGCAGAGGTTCCCCTAACCAATCTTTATCAAAATGAGATACTAAGATCTGATGAGCTACCAATCAAGCTTGCAGCACATACATCATGTTTTCGCAAAGAGGCGGGGTCTGCTGGTCGTGATACAAGAGGCATCATAAGACAACATCAGTTTCATAAAGTTGAACTTGTGAGCATCACAACAGCACAACAGAGTGCAGAGGTGTTTGAGCAGATGCTAGATTGCGCTAGCGATATATTGACCGCTCTAAAGTTACCACATCGTCTCATGAAACTGTGTGGAGGTGATCTTGGATTTAGTGCGTCATATACAGTTGACATAGAGGTCTGGCTACCAGGACAAGGGTGTTATCGTGAGATCAGCTCTATCTCAAACACCAAAGAGTTTCAAGCAAGACGCGCTAAAATACGCTATAAAGATAACGGAAAAAACCATCTAGCACACACTCTAAATGGCTCATCTTTAGCTATTGGTAGAACTATAGTGGCAATCATGGAGAATTATCAAGATAGCAGTGGCAATATTGCCATACCAGAAGTACTTAAACCGTACATGAAATAGATAAAGAGTTTATGGTGTATAATCACAACTTTTATACATAAAACAATCAAAAAAGGGCTTTAAAAGTGCAAAAATATACCCCATATCAAGAGGTAGATCAAAAAGAGCTTCAAAAGGATATTGAAGCTATCAAGGCAGAGATAGGAGATCCAACTTGGGAGGATTATCAACATCTTTTAAAACTAGAGTGGTGGGGTAGAGCCTGCACTATCTTAGGCTTTATGCTTGCCATAGCTACTGCTTATTTTGCACTTACTGGGGCTGCTTTTTGGGCAGTGGCACTAGTAGCAGGCACTCTTTTAGGCATAGGCAATGTTGCTAGATGGGCAAATGTTACTCACCCCATTTTACATGGAGCCTACGATAAAGTGCCAAATATCCCGTACAGATACACTAAAGCTGGCTATGCACGAGGCTGGAGACGCTACATACACTGGCTAGACTGGATCAAACCAGAGGCGTGGGAGTATGAGCACAACATCATGCACCACTACCACTTAGGTGAGAAGGATGATCCCGATAATGTAGAGAAGAATCTACAGTGGCTCATACAGTCTAAGACTCCTATGTGGCTTAGATATGTCATAGTATATCTCTTTGCAGGGACTTGGAAGTTTACCTATTATGCTCCAAATACCCTCCTAATTCTAGAGAATAAAGAGCGTAGGAAACGCAAAGAAGAAGAGGCGACATCGTACAACTACAACCCCTTCAGTAAAAATGGTCTAGAGTTGTGGAAAAACTACATGCTACCTTATGCTCTGATCAAGTTTGTTCTTATTCCAGCACTATTTTTACCTTTTGGGGCTAGTGCTGCTCTTGGGGTGTTGATTATCTTTTTGATAGCAGAATTTGTGGCAAATCTACACTCATTTTTAGTGATAGTGCCAAACCACTCAGCAGAAGATATCTACATGTTTAATGAGCCTCATCAGAGCCAAGGAGAGTTCTATCTGCGCCAAATTATGGGTAGTGTAAACTACAATACAGGCTCAGACCTCATAGATTTTTTACACGGTTTTTTAAACTACCAGATAGAGCACCACCTCTTCCCAAACATGCCACAAAGTTTCTATCAGAAGATGCAACCCATCACCAAAGAGATATGCAAAAAGCACAACTTAGAGTATCGTCAAGATAGTGTTTTTAGACGAATTATCATGAGTATAGATCTAATGGTAGGTAAAACTAAGCTGTTAAGAGTAGATGGTATTTAAGTAGCCATAAGACTACTTAGCATACTCTACTGATCTGGTTTCGCGTATAACATTGACCTTAACTTCACCTGGATAGTTGACATCATTTTCAATGCTTTGAGCTATCTCTTTTGCAAGTAAAAAACTCTCATCATCATCTACAAGCTCTGCATTGACTATGACTCTAACTTCTCTGCCGGCATTGATGGCATATGCCTGTTTGACACCAAGGTGTGATGAGGCTATCTCCTCTATCTGTGTAACTCGCTTCAAAAAGTTCTCTAAAACTTCTCTCCTTGCTCCTGGTCTAGCAGCCGATAGAGCATCAGCAGCACATACAGCAGCACACTCTATGGATAGTATCTCCTCTTGTCCATGATGAGCGTATATGGCGTTTATCACAACTTCATGCTCACCATATCTCTTACAGATCTCCGCACCAAGATCTACATGGTTGCCCTCAACCTCATGTGTAAGTGCTTTGCCTATGTCATGTAGCAGTCCAGCTCTTTTTGCAAGCTTGATATCTCCGCCTAGCTCTGCTGCAATCATGCCAGCTAGATCAGCCACCTCTAGCGTGTGAGCTAGTGCATTTTGTCCATAACTAGCCCTATATCTAAGTCTACCTAGTAGCTTAAGTAACTCAGGATGTAGCTGTGTTATGCCCATCTCATAAACAAGCTCTTCAGCCTCTAGTAGAGCACTCTGCTCAAACTCCTCAACTACCTTAGCGTGGATCTGCTCAATTCTAGCGGGATGTATCCTGCCATCTTCTATGAGTAACTCAAGAGAGCGAACCGCAATAGCTCTTCTATATAGACTAAAAGAGCTAACAACAATCTCTTGTGGAGTCTCATCAACGATGATATCTACACCCATCACCATCTCTAGTGATTTGATATTGCGCCCCTCTTTGCCTATAATGCGCCCTTTTAGCTCATCATCATCAAGATGAATAATACTAATAAGTCTCTCATGCGAAAATGTGCCAGCATATCTGCTAGTAGCTAGCGCTATGATATAGTTGGCCTTCTGTTCAGCACTCTTGGTCGCCTCTAACTCATGCTTCTTAACAATCTGTGCTATCTTGCTTCGCGATCGCTGCTCTATCTGTTTTAGAAGGATCTGCTCTGCCTCATCTTGACTCATATGAGCACTCTTCTCAATAGCGCGCATAGCCTCATCTAGCCTCTGCTCATACTCAACTTTTAGCTTATCTAGTGCTCTACTCTGTCGCTCAAGAGAGATTTTTCGATTTTCAGATGTTACTCTATTTTGTTTAATCTGTTCACGCTCACTAGATATGTATCTTTGTAACTCTGTTTTGCGTCTACTCATCTGCTCTTGCTCATCTGCAAGATCTTGTTTAGCTTTTAAAAGAGCATCATCATACTTCTTTTGTGCTCTAAGCTCCATCTTTTGAGCCTTAAGTGAAGCGTCATTAAGAATCATCTCAGCCTCAACCTCTATGGCTTTTGCCTTTGCTTTTGCCTGATCTGTATATAGATCAAACTGCGCTCTACTAAATCGCTTAGCGATCAGATAACCAACAATGGCACTAACAACGGCTATTGCGCCTCCTGATACTATTTCGTACTGCATAGCTTTTCCTTGCAGCCTTATAGCTACTGTATGGGGTAATAAGCAGATCTGTGCTTATATCGTGGTTTTGACATAGTGGTATGGTGCTTATACAAGGCTTCGACTGCACAAAAATAATCTCTGGCTTATCTATTAGTCTCTCAAAGAAACGATCATACATCCCTTTTCCAAACCCTATGCGTCTCATAATATTATCGACCCCAACTACAGGTACTATGGCTAAATCTATTTTGTTAATATCTCTATATGTATTGCCCGATTCGTATATATTAAATCTTTTTTTTCTCATCGGATACCTAAATGGTACCATCTTAAAACTTTCACCTTCCATAAACGGCAAATAAACCTCTACGCCCCTACGACGCAACCAAAAAAGCAGATCTCTTAGGTCTGGTTCGCTATCTATAGACCAATAGAGCAAAATAGTTTTAATTTTTTTACCAAAGAGCTCAAACCTAAGAGCTCTGTTGATCATCTTGTTTCTATGTAGAGCAGTCTGTTTTGGAAGATTCTGTAAGGTATTTAAACAATCTGCTCTAAATCTACTTTTCATAACTAGATTATAGCAGACAAAAATATCTTTTCTACTACACAATATCACACACATGTAGACCAGATTACTTACAGTAGCATTAAAAAAGAAAAAGTTTAGACAATTTATGTTTAATTGAAACTTTTTTCGTCTATAATACCTGCCTAAAGATAAAAATAGGAGTTAAGATATGCCGACAATTAACCGTTATGTAGATATAGATAGTGTAGAGCGTGAAGCTAAAAAAGATTATATAGATCGTCACTCTCCATTTATACACTGCTCAAGCAGTGCTAAAGCTGGTGAGAAATTTGCTGTTACAGTAAAGATGGGTGAAGAGTATACACACCCTGATGATCCAGATCACTTCATACAGAGTATCAGACTCTTTAATGGTGAGACTCTTCTTGGTGAAGCATCATTTACAGCTGGTACCTTTGGTGGCTTAGGGCAGAAAGCTCATGCTGAAGTGACTTTTTGTCTCATACCAACTAAAAAGCTTAAGTTAGTTGCACAAGCGTACTGTACAAAACACGGTCTATGGGAAAATGAGCCTGTAGTGGTTACGGTTAGTTAGTTCTCACCCATTCATGATCCCTCTTTTGGGATCTTATTGCTTTGCTCACCTAGCTGCTCAATCTTCACTTGTTGATCTTGCTATATATCAACTCAAGATGTCTTGGAGATCTTGGTCTTTTAACATATGGAAAAACCAACAATAGATGATGTTAAAACTTTTTATAGCTTTGCTCAAAATATCTTCAATGAAGCTTGTAAGATATTGGACATAAAAATCTAGGAGTCTTAAACTTCTCCCTATCAACAGATAGCCTTCACTGCTATAAATTAACATCAACCATAGAGATTTAAGCCAAAGTTTACAAAACCCTGCTATAGTTTAGCTTGATAAATTACTAAATTCGAAACTGAGCCATAGGTTTTAGATTGAAACTCTT
>JAMONY010000065.1 GCA_027066325.1 Helicobacteraceae bacterium
TTTAATTAATATTTATTATTTAAGATTAGAGTGTTAGAATTTTTGGTTAAAAATATTGATTTAAAGGTGAAAACATGAGTAGTTTAACTAGAGGATTTATTAAGACTTGGCTTGTGGCATCTTTGCTACTACTTGTAGGGTGTGGAGATACTACAGAAACAACAACAGATAAGTTCACTGTTAGCACTGTAGCAGGAGTAAGCATGCTAGGTAGCACAGACGCAGTTGGTGCAAATGCTAGCTTTAACTACCCATCAGGTATTGTTGCAGATAGTAGTGGTAACCTTTTTATTGCAGATACTGGCAATAGTAAAATTAGAAAAATCACACCCGCTGGAGTTGTAAGCACCATAGCTGGAGGTGACTCAAATGGTAGCACAGACGCAGTTGGTACAGATGCTAGCTTTAACTTTCCATCAGGTATAGCCATAGATAGTAACAATAATCTTTTTGTTACAGATGCTGGCAATAACAAAATCAGAAAAATCACACCTGCAGGAGTTGTAAGTACTGTAGCAGGAAGTGGTTTATCTGGAAGCACAGACGCAGTTGGCGCAAATGCTAGCTTTAAGCATCCATCAGCTATTGCTATAGATAGCAGTAATAACCTTTTTGTTACAGATGCTGGCAATAATAAGATCAGAAAAATCACACCCGCAGGAGCTGTTAGCACTGTAGCAGGAAGTGGTGTAGCTGGAGATACAGACGCAGTTGGTATAAATGCTAGTTTTGATGACCCATCGGCTATTACTATAGATAGCAGTAATAACCTTTTTGTTACAGATGCTGGCAATAACAAAATCAGAAAAATCACACCCGCAGGAGTTGTAAGCACTGTAGCAGGAAGTGGCTCATTTGGTAGCACAGACGCAGTTGGTACAGATGCTAGTTTTGATGACCCATCAGCCATTACTATAGATAGCAGTGGAAATCTTTTTGTTGCAGACTCAGGAAACAGCAAAGTCAGAAAAATCACACCCGCAGGAGTTGTAAGCACAATAGCAGGAAGTGGCTTATTGGGAGATACAGACGCAGTTGGTACAGATGCTAGTTTCAACCACTTAGCAGGTATCACTATGGATGGCAGCGGAAATCTTTTTGTTACAGATTCTAGAAGCAGTAAGATCAGAAAAATCACATCTTCTGGAGTTGTCAGTACTGTAGCAGGAGTGAACTCGAGTGGAAGCACAGACGCAGTTGGCGCAAATGCGAGTTTTAACAGCCCATCAGACATCACCGTAGATAGCAACGGCAATCTTTTTGTTGCAGATACTAGAAATAACAAGATTAGAAAAATCACATCTGCTGGAGCTGTTAGTACTATAGCAGGTAGTGGTGTAGCTGGAGATACAGACGCAGTTGGCGTAAATGCTAGCTTTTTTTTACCAATTAGTATTGTTATAGATAGTAATAACAATCTTTTTGTTGCGGACTTAGGAAACTATGCGATCAGAAAAATCACACCCGCAGGAGTTGTAAGCACTGTAGCAGGAAGTGGCTCATCTGGAGATACAGACGCGGTTGGTACAAATGCGAGTTTTTCTTACCCATCAGGTATCGCCATAGATAGCAGTGACAATCTTTTTGTTACAGATACTACAAATAACAAAATCAGAAAAATCACACCCGCTGGAGTTGTAAGCACTATAGCTGGAGGTGACTCAAACGGAAGCACAGACGCAGTTGGTACGGATGCTAGCTTTAACTTTCCATCAGGTATAGCCATAGATAGTAACAATAATCTTTTTGTTACAGATGCTGGCAATAACAAAATCAGAAAAATCACACCCTCTGGAGTTGTAAGCACTATAGCAGGTAGTGGTTTATCTGGAAGCACAGACGCAGTTGGTACAGATGCTAGCTTTTTTTACCCATCAGGCATAACAGTAGATAGCAGCGACAATCTTTTTATCACAGACTTCACCAGTAGTAAAATCAGAAAAATCACACCAGCAGGAGTTGTAAGTACTATAGCAGGAGGTGCTATATCTGGTAGTACAGACGGGGTCGGTACAGATGCTAGTTTCAACCACCCAGTTGGCATCACCATAGATAGTAATAATAATCTTTTTGTTGCAGACAGTAGTAGTAATACTATCAGAAAGATATCTAAATAGTAGAGTATTTCAAGATTATATGGTTTTTGTCTTAATGATCTTGAAGTATCGTAGAGTGTTAGAGTTTTTGGTTAAAAATATTGATTTAAAGGTGAAAACATGAGTGGTTTTACAAGAGGGTTGATTAAGACTTTCTGTGCGGTATTGATACTATTGTCACTTGTTGGGTGTGTAGGTACTACTGCAACTGTAACTACGGTAGCAGGAGTTAGCATGCTTGGAGATACAGATGCAGTTGGTACAGATGCTAGCTTTGGTTTTCCATCTGACATAGTAGTAGATAGCAAGGGCAATATCTTTGTTGCAGATACACTAAATGACAAAATCAGAAAAATCACACCCACTGGTGTTGTAAGTACTTTTGCAGGAGATGGTTCGTACGGTAGTGTAGATGGTGTTGGCACTAATGCTAGCTTTAACTATCCATCAGGTCTAGCCATCGATAAAAGTGACAATCTTTTTATTGCAGATTCAGCCAATCATAAAATCAGAAAAATCACACCCTCTGGAGTTGTAAGCACTATAGCAGGTAGTGGTGTAGCTGGAGATAGAGATGCAGTTGGTAAAAATGCTAGTTTTAACTTTCCATATGATATTGTCATAGACAATAACGACAATCTTTTTATTGCAGATTTAGACAACTATAAGATCAGAAAAATCACACCCTCTGGAGTTGTAAGCACTATAGCAGGTAGTGGTGTAGCTGGAGATATAGACGCAGTTGGTAAAAATGCTAGTTTTAACTCTCTATATACAATAGCTATAGATCGTGACAATAACCTTTTTGTTGCTGATGCCCTAAAAGGTACAATCAGAAAAATCACACCCTCTGGTGCTGTAAGCACCTTGATAAATAGCAGTGCATCTGGGCATCCGTATGGTATTGTTGTAGATAGCAACAGTAATCTTTTTACAACAGATGTAAAAAATCATAAAATCAGAAAAATCACCTCTGCTGGTATTGTAAGTACTATTGCAGGTAGTGGCGTAGTTGGAAGCACAGATGGAGTTGGTACAGATGCTAGCTTCAACTTTCCATCAGGTATAGCCATAGATAAAAGTGGTAATCTTTTGATTGCAGATATGTTAAATAGTAAAATCAGAAAAATCACACCCACTAAAGCTGTAAGTACGATTGCAGGGGTCAACTCACATGGTAGCGTAGATGGAGTTGGCGTAGATGCTCGTTTTAACGCACCATTAGGTATAGCTCTAGATAGTAATAATAATCTATTTGTAGCAGATACTAAAAACCATAAAATCAGAAAAATCACACCCTCTGGAGTTGTAAGCACTTTTGTAGGCAGTGGCGTAGTTGGTAGCGCAGACGGAGTTGGTGCAGATACTAGCTTTAACTATCCATCAGGTCTAGCCATCGATAAAAGTGACAATCTTTTTATTGCAGATTCAGCCAATCATAAAATCAGAAAAATCACACCCTCTGGAGTTGTAAGCACTATAGCAGGTAGTGGTGTAGCTGGAGATAGAGATGCAGTTGGTAAAAAAGCTAGCTTTAATTTTCCATTTGATATAGCCGTTGATAGCAGCGGAAATCTCTTTGTTGCAGACTCATCAAACCATAAAGTCAGAAAAATCACACCTATTGGAGTTGTAAGCACAGTAGCAGGTAGTGGTACTTTGGGAGATATAGATGCGGTTGGTGTAGATGCTAACTTCAACTTTCCATCAGCTCTAACCATAGATAGCAACGATAATATTTTTGTCGCAGATTTAGACAATCATAAAATCAGAAAAATCACACCTACTGGTGTTGTAAGCACTTTTGTAGATGGTAGTATCGATGCTAGCTTTAATCTTCCATATGGCATAACTATAGATAGTAATAATAACCTATTTGTGACAGATTTAGAGAGCCATAATATCAGAAAAATCACACCCTCTAAAGTTATAAGTACTGTAGCAGGTAGTGGTGTAGCAGGGAGTGCGGATGGTGTTGGCATAGAGGCTAGTTTTAACGCTCCAACAGCCTTAGTAGCAGATAATAGCGGTAATATTTTTGTTGCAGATAGCAGTAGCAATACTATCAGAAAGATATCTACCAAATAGAGTATCTTAGATTTAATGTATAAGCTAGATGGGGTTGATCTGTAGAGTAGGGCTCAGTTGTGAGGTGTGTTAAAATTTGGATATAATTGCAGCATCAAAAGGATGTTGATGTATCAAAAAACCATAGCACAGAGTGTCGAGTTAGTTGGTATAGGTCTACACAAAGGCAGACCAGTTAAGTTGCGCCTAGAGCCACTACCAGTCAATAGCGGCATAGTCTTTTTTCGTAGTGATCTTGGGGTCAGTATTGAGCTATGTAGTAACAATGTTGTCGATACGCAGATGGCTACAGTTATAGGCAAAGATAGTGCAACAATCTCTACTATTGAGCACCTTTTATCGGTTGTCTATGCTTATGGAATAGACAACTTAAGAGTGATCGTTGATGCTGATGAGATCCCTATAATGGATGGATCTGCTGCTAGTTTTGCACTGCTTTTAGATGAAGCAAAAGAGCAGATTCAAGATGCTCCAAAAAGAGTTATCAGAATTAAACAAGAGGTTACTGTTAGAGATGGCGATAAGTATGCCACCTTGCGTCCAAGTGATGATCTTAAGTACTCTTTTACTATCCGTTTTGCACACCCAGCTATACAGACACAGTCGTATGAGATTAGTATGAGTATTGATACATACAAAGATGAGATTGCTAGAGCTAGAACATTTGGATTTTTACATGAAGAGCAGTATCTACGCTCTAAAGGTCTAGCTCAAGGTGCATCACTCGATAATGTAATTGTACTAGATGATAAAAAGATTTTAAATGAAGATGGTTTGCGATACAAAAATGAGTTTGTAAGACATAAGATTCTTGATGCTATTGGCGATATGTCACTGCTTGGTCTAAATTTTGTAGGTCATTATGACTCATTTGCTGGCTCACATGCGCTTAATCACAATCTAACTGTTGAGCTTCTAAAAGAGAGTGCAAATTACGAGATTGTTGAGTTAGAGTTTGAGAGTGAGAAGAGTATGGTTAGAGCGTATGCTTAGCGTTGTTGTTCTTGCTGTAACAGCACCAATTTTAGTAGGTGTGTATGAGAAAAGTACCCTTGTACATAGTTATGTATCCAATAAAAAGACAACAGAGTCATTGCCAGAGATATTTGAAAATATACTGCAAAGGTATACAATTGATCAGCTTATATATGCTAATGGACCAGGTAGTTTTATGGCAATCAAAGTGAGCTATATATTTCTGAAAACCTTAAGCATAGCCCAATGTATACCTTTAAAGGCAGCAGATGCGTTCTATTTTAATCAAAATAGCCCTATTAAAGCGATAGGAAAGCTTTTCTTTGTTAAAACTACATCCAAGATTGAGCTTAGTAGTTCTGTAGACCAAAAAAGCAGAGCACTAGAGTTGCCAAAAAAGTTAAATATAGATGATTTTACAGACGAGTCGTTACCATACTATGGTATCGATGCTGTCGGTAGATAGAGAGGATTTGTAGTTGATCATAAGCGTACCAGCAACGAGTGCAAATCTTGGACCAGGGTTTGATACATTGGGGTTATCTTTAAACATGCACAATAGAGTTGAGATAAAATCATCGAGATTTCATAGTGTACACATAAGCGGTGAAGGTGAAAATAACCCACGCCTAAAAGGCAACAATATGTTCATGAGTATATTTAATGAACACCATACCAAACTTACCAATAAACGCCAAAACTTTAAGTTCTCTTTTGTGAACTCCATACCGCTCTCTAGAGGGCTTGGTAGCTCCTCTGCAGTGATAGTATCTGCTATTGCATCAGCGCATGAGGCTGCTGGTATCCGTGTCTCAAAAAGGCGCATATTGAACTACGCTTTAGCACAAGAGCCTCACCCAGACAATATTACACCAGCGGTTATGGGCGGATTTTGCGTTGCTACTATAGAGAAGCAGAAGGTATTTTCACAAAAAAAACATCTACCAAGCTACTTAAGAGCAGTTGTTGTGATCCCAACAAAGCCTATCTCAACAGCTAGATCTAGAACAGCTCTTCCAAAGTCATACAGCAAAGAGAATGCAGTTTTTAACCTCTCTCATGCCGCTTTGGTGGTAGCTTCATTTTTTAATGAAGATTGGGAGATGTTGAGATTGGCAGCTCAAGATAGGTTTCATCAGCGCATAAGAATGAAGATGATGAGTGAACTTTTTACAGTTCAGAGAATAGCATACGATAGTGGTGCTCTACTTAGCACACTCTCTGGTAGTGGCTCAACTTTTTTTAACCTCTGTTATGATAGTGATGCGCAACTTATAGCATCAAGGATAAAGCAGAAGTTTCAGGAGTTTGAGGTTAAGATATTGGAGTTAGACAATAGTGGTCTAACTATCGCAAAATAATAGGTACACTAAGTAAGTTTTGGATATAATGCCGAAAAATATACCGATAAGAATGTGTAGCGTATGCAGATCTAGACTAGAACAGTCGAAAATGTTGCGGCTGCAGTGCAGAGATGGCACTCTTTATGCTTATAGCAATACGGGACGGAGTTTTTATATCTGTCCTGAGTGTTTTGATCTAAAAAAAACTCCTATCACACTTATGCGAGAGTGTAAATGTGGTGATAGAGAACGCCTACTGGTTGAATTAAAGGAGATCATCATTGATGTCAGACAAAGTTAGAGTACATGAGATAGCTAAAGAGCTAGGAATTGCATCAAAAGAGGTTGTTTTAAAAGCGCAAGAGATGGGTCTTGAAAATATTAAAACTGCCTCCAGTTCTATATCCATGGAGGAGGCTGAAAAGGTTGCAAACTATATCTTAAATGGCGCTCCAGTAGAGACCGCAAAGCCTACACAAGCGCCTAAGAGCAGTAGTGAAAAACCTCAAGAGCCAAAAGCTCAAGCCAGTAGTGATGTCAAAGATGATGTTGAGAGTGAGCCTAAGGTGCAGAGTGAGCAGTCAGATCTACAGCCTAAAGAGCAACAAGTAGAGCCAAAGAGCCCTCCTGTTGTAGAAGAGGCAGTAGCTACTGTTAAAAAAGATACAGCTGTTAAAAAGCCTCTTTTGAAAACGGTTGAGCCCATTAAAAGATCGGGTCTGCGTATCAAGAAAAAGAAGCGACCAGATGCATCTGTTGTCTCTATGCAGAACTCTAAAGAGGCTCAAAAGCTCTCAAGTTATGGTAAATTAAGCTCAGACGCCTTGAGTGAGTTGGCAAATAAAAAGCGTCAAAAAAAGAGTAAACAAGCGCCTATAAAGAGTAAAAATAGTGGCACATATATAGATATCTTTGGAGCCTCTTTGAGCGATGTCTCTATGGACTATGCAGATGATGAGGTGGTACTACTAGATCTCAATGCTGCTACAGCCGATAAGCCAAAACAGCCAGAAGAGCCAAGAAAACCTAGAGAGAAGAGACCAGTAGGCAGAAATGGCGGTAAGAGACCAGGCGGTTTTCGTCCACGACAAGTCTCAAGAGGTAGACGAAAGAAGTACACTAAAGAGAGAGTAAGTGATGAAGTTGTAACTCATGTTAAGATACCAGAAGATATCCGTGTTTATGAGTTTGCAGAGCAGTTAAAGCAGCCTATATCAGAAGTTATTAAGGTGCTATTTGACCTTGGTATGATGGTCACCAAAAATGACTTCTTGGGTAAAGATGAGATAGAGATACTAGCAGAAGAGTTTGAAGTTACAGTTGAGATTATGGATCCAAAAGATGCTTTTAACTATGAGGAGTCTTATGAGAGTGATGATGAATCACTTACTAATAGACCACCAGTTATAACCATCATGGGGCATGTAGATCACGGAAAAACATCTCTACTTGATTATATCAGAGAGTCAAGAGTTGCTGCATCAGAAGCTGGAGGCATTACACAGCATGTTGGTGCCTACACTGTAGATCAAAAAGGTAAGCAGATCACTTTTATAGACACACCAGGGCATGCAGCTTTTGGTGCTATGAGGGAGCGTGGGGCGCAGATTACTGATATCATTATTATTGTAGTTGCTGCAGATGATGGTGTTAAGCCTCAGACAGTAGAGTCTATCAAGTTGGCTCTAGCTTCAGATGTATCAGTGATAGTTGCTATGACCAAGATGGATAAGCCAGAGGCAAATCCTGATCTATTGAAGGGTCAGATGTCAGAGCACAAACTTACACCTCAAGATTGGGGTGGAGATGTGGAGTTCATCGGTGTCTCATCTAAGAGTGGAGAGGGTATAGATGAGCTACTAGATACTATCTTGTTGACATCAGAAGTACTTGAGCTGAAAGCCAATCCAGATGCGATGGCAAAGGCAGTTGTTGTTGAGAGTACGATGGAAAAAGGTCGTGGAGCAGTAGCAACAGTGATAGTTCAAAATGGTACACTAAGAGTTGGCGATAATGTAGTATGTGGTAAGGCATACGGGCGTGTTAGAGCCTTAATTGATCCCAATAAAAAACAGATCAAAGAGCTTACACCTAGTCAGACGGCTGTTGTGACAGGATTGAGTGAGACGCCAGCATCTGGTGAGATTATGATCGCTATGAACTCCGATAAAGAGACTAAAGAGTTTGCATCTAAAAGAGCTGAATATGAGCGTCAAAAAGAGTTATCAGTTAGTACAAAAGCATCACTAGATGATCTTACAGCTCTTATAGCTGAGGGCAACTTGAAAAGTCTAAAAGTGATACTTAAGACAGATGTGCACGGCTCACTAGAGGCTATACGCTCTTCACTAACTACACTGCGCAATGATGAAGTTAAGGTCGATATCATCTCCAGTGGTGTTGGTGGCATAACTGAGAGTGATGTAGAGCTTGCTAACAATTCTGAAAATTGTGTACTGCTTGGTTTTAATGTGCGTCCAACTGGAGCAGTTAAGGCGTTAGCAAAACAGCGTGGTATAGAGATCAGTACATATACTATCATCTATCAACTCATAGATGATATTACTGGTATGTTAACTGGTATGATGGCACCAAAATATAGCGAAAACCAGAGCGGTCAAGCTGATGTGCGCGAGGTCTTTAAGATACCGCGTGGTATGGTTGCTGGATGTATGGTTGTTGATGGCAAGTTGGTTAGAGGTACGCAAGTTCGTGTTATTCGTGAAGGTGTTGTGATCTTTGAGGGTGAACTAACTTCACTAAAACGGTTTAAAGATGATGTCAAAGAGGTAGGTAAAGGGTTTGAGTGTGGCGTGGTGCTTACAGGCTATGATGATGTTATAGCAGGCGATGTTATAGAGACCTTTGTAAGAGTTGAGCAGAAAGTAGAACTTTGACACCAGCGCAGATCAAGCTTAAAAGGACAGATGCCATACTCTTAGAGCTTATCCCCGAAGCGATCTCACAACTTAATGATGAGAGAGTAAGAGAGGTTGATGTTGTTGAGGTTAGGTGTAGCCGAGGCAGAAGTGATGCAAAAGTCTATCTTGATCCTCATAGCTATAGCGATGAGGAGAAGTTGGCACTTTTGAAGTTGCTTAAGAAAGTACGACCTATCATAGAAGATCATTGCCTTAAAGATCAAGGTTGGTTTAGGTCTCCTAAGTTGACATTTGAGTTTGATGAGCACCTTAAAAAAAGCCAAACTATAGAGGCTCTCTTTAAGCAGATTAGTAGAGGTAAGATAGATGACTCTTGAGAGAGATATAGAGAGCATATTGAGCTCAATTGGACTTAATGTTTATGATATAACAACTCTAAATGATGGTGGTGAGACTATCTATCGTGTTAGTATAACTGCGGAAGATGGTAGTGCAAATTTAGCAAGATGTGTAGAGGCCACAAAGCTTATCTCACCACTACTAGATACTAATCCGCCACTATCTGGAGACTACCGTCTTGAAGTTAGTTCACCAGGGATTGAGCGCAAGTTAAAAACTCTTAAGCATTTTCAGCAGAGTATCGGTGAAAAAGTGAAGATCACACTAAATGATAAGAGTAAGATACGAGCAGCTATAATCAGCGTTAATGGTGATCGTATTGGGCTTGATGATGAGACAGAGATACTCTATGCGGACATATTAAAAGCATCTACCTATTTTGAGTGGTAGCTGTGTTAGATCCACTATCTCTTAGTATCAATGAGGCGTGGAAGTATCAGGGTTTAACTCTGCCAAATCCAGCTGTTGGAGCTTGCGTTAGTGATGCAAATGGTGCGATACTAAGTGTTGAAGCGCATAAAAAAGCCAGTGAGCCACATGCGGAAGTGTTGGCGTTACTAAGTGCTTACAATCTCCTCAATCAGACTCAAATTAGGCTAGACTCAAGCGAACAGATACATAACTTTTTACTTGCAAACCATAATGGTATATTTAACTCCCTAACTATAACAACAACTCTTGAGCCGTGCTCACATGTAGGTAAAACTCCATCTTGTGCAGATCTTCTGTGTAGATTGCAGATTAAAAGAGTAGTTGTTGGTTGCAGTGATGAGCACAAGATAGCAAGAGGTGGCGCAGATCTTTTAACTAGAGCTAATATAGAAGTTGAGATATTAGATGATGTTAGATGTATGGAGCTTATAGAGCCATTTTTACTATCTCGCAAGAGAGCTTTTGTGCTTTTTAAGTGGGCGCAGAGACTGGATGGTACTATAGATGGTGGTACTATTAGCTCACTAAAATCAAGAGAGTTTGTGCATCAGATACGCTCAACAGCAGATCTACTTGTCATAGGCGCACAGAGTGTTAGAGATGATAGACCTATCTTAGATGCTAGATTGGTCAATGGTAGAGCCCCTGATGTTCTTATACTCTCCCATACTAAGAAGATAGATAGAAGCATACCGCTTTTTAGTGTCAAAGATAGAGATGTTTACATAAGTGACAATTTAGACCTGCTTGAGCAGTATAGGTATGTGCTTGTTGAGGGTGGAGCTAGGGCCTATGAGAGCATAAGAGATCGAGTAGATATGCATCTATGTTTTATCTCACCTTCAACTGGTGGTACAATACGGTTACAAAATATAAAGAGAAAAATACTACATCAAAACGCAAGTGGTGATGATATTAAGATATGGATGAGATAATGGAGAAACAGCAAAAAATTGTATCAATGTTTGATGAGATAGCCCCAACTTACGATAGAGCAAATCGTGTTATGAGCATGGGAGTAGATCGTAGTTGGCGTCAAAAAGGGTGTGATAAGGCGTTTGAGTTTTATGACCAATCCAAATGTGATCTTATAGTTGATGTTGCATGTGGTACTGGCGACATGATGGATTTTTGGGATAGAAGAGCTAACGCGCTAGATATCAAAGTAGATAAGATCTTAGGAGTTGATCCATCTGAGGGTATGGTTGATGTTGCTAAAGAGAAGTTTAGAGATTTTGAGTTTGTTATCTCTGAGGCTACCACGCTACCACTTGAGGACTCTGTTGCTGATATGTTGAGTATCTCATACGGCATACGCAATGTAATTGAGCGAAAAAAGGCTCTACTTGAGTTCAATAGGGTGCTTAAGAGCGGAGGCATGGTAGTGATATTGGAGTTTATGAAAAATAGCAATCCATCACTTCTTGGCAAGATGAGAGATCTATATATGAGTAGAGTTTTACCACGCATAGGAGGATTTATCTCTAAAAACCTAGAGGCGTATGAGTATCTACCAAACTCCATAGGAGAATTTTTAAGTGTTGATGACATGGTTAAAGAGCTAGAGGAGGCGGGCTTTAGAAGACTCTACTCCAAAAGCTTCTCTATGGATATCTCTACTCTAATTATCGCTAAAAAGCTATGACTCCACTTAGTGTAAGTGATCTAAATGAGCAGATAAAAAGTCTGCTTGAGATGACATTTGTTACTGTTGTTGTAGAGGGTGAAATTTCGCGCATAACCTATCATAACAGTGGACACATCTACTTTACTCTTAAAGATAAAAATTCTGCTATTAGTGCAGTGATGTTTAGAGGCAATGCATCAAAATTGAAATTTCAACTAGAAGAGGGTTTGGGTGTCATACTAAGAGGTGCGGTGACACTCTATAAGCCACGCGGAAGCTATCAGATCAATGTCTCATCAGTAGAGCCTGCAGGTTATGGGGCACTAGCACTAGCATATGAGCAGCTTAAAAAAAAGCTATCTTTAGAGGGGCTATTTGACAAGAGAGTAAAAAAAACATTACCACCATACCCACTCAATGTAGCTGTTATAACCTCTGCTACTAGCGCAGCTCTGCAAGATATCAAAAAGGTAGCCTCACACAGATGGCCTTTGGCGCAGATAGAGGTGTATGATACACTAGTGCAAGGAGATGGCGCAGTATCTATGATAGTAGAGGCTATACTTAAGGCAGATAGAGGCTCTTATGATGCCATTATCTTAACGCGCGGTGGAGGTAGTATAGAGGATCTGTACTGTTTTAATAGCGAAGAGATAGCGCGCGCTATATATGCAGCATCAACACCAATAATAAGTGCAGTAGGTCATGAGATAGATTGGGTTATTGCAGATGAAGTGGCTGATCTAAGAGCAGCTACACCATCAGCTGCAGCTCAACTACTCTTACCTGATCAAAATGAGGTAATGATGAGTCTTGATGCTCAAAGAGAGCATCTAGATAGCATATTGCAGCACAAACTCTCATCATTTCAAACTCTCATAACTCACTTAAGGGCAAGATTAGATCAAAACTCAATCTCCAATAAGATCAAACAAAATCAGATAAGCATAGAGGATTTAAGTAGATCATTGGATCTAGCAATGGGGCAAAAAATATCTCAAAAATCTCAGATGATTGCAGTGTTACAAGACTCTTTGAAGCTACACCATCCATCTACTAAAAGTAGTAAAGGGTACGCTCAGATTGTAAAAGATAGCTCTCTTATAGATCTCAAAGAGCTTATGGTTGGTGAGCATGTAAAGCTTATGCAACTAGAAGCATCCGCAACCGTTAAGATAGTAGATCTAAAAATCAATCTTTAGCTTTAGTTAAATCTTCTATCAGTAGAGTTGCAATAACTACTATACTTGATGCAATATTGCAGATAACAAACATCTCATTAGTAGCATTGTGATATAATATTAGCTTTTAAATTTTCTAGCGTAAGCTAGCTACTAGGCATATATTGTGAGACACTTCTTGACATTGAGAGACTATAGCGCAGATGAGATACTTGAGATTATTGAGCTATCTATAGATATAAAAACAAAACTAAAAAACGGTACTTTAGATAAGAGTCTTAAGGACAAAACACTTGCTATGATATTTGAGAAGAGTTCGACGCGCACTAGGGTTAGTTTTGAGACAGGCATATATCAGCTTGGCGGTCATGGGCTATTTTTATCTAGTCGTGATATACACTTAGGTAAAGGCGAGCCTATCAAAGATACTGCAAGGGTTATCTCTAGCATGTGTGATATGATTATGATTCGCACATATCAACACTCTACTATTGAGGAGTTTGCTGCATACTCTAAAGTTAGTGTGATTAACGGTCTTACAGATAGTTTTCACCCCGTGCAACTACTAGCAGATTATATGACACTTGTAGAGCACAATCATACAAAAAATCTTCAAGTAGCGTATATTGGTGATGGGAACAATATGGCACACTCTTGGATGATGTTATGTGCTAAGTTAGGTTTTACCCTACACATAGCTACTCCAGAAGGTTATGAGCCAGATCAGCAGATAGTGACTGAGGCTAAAGAGCTTGCTCTCCAGAGTGGGGCAGTGATTGAGTTCTTTTCTAATCCGCGGGACGCTGTGCGCAACTCTACTGTAGTGACTACAGATACTTGGACATCTATGGGTCAAGAGAGTGAGCGTGATGAGCGTATTAGATCTTTTGCTGGTTATATGATTGATGCGCAGATGATGAGCCTAGCAGATGATGATGCTCTGTTTTTACACTGCCTACCTGCATATAGAGGTCTTGAGGTGAGTGATGAAGTGCTTGAGGGTGCTCAGAGTGTGGTATTTGATGAGGCAGAAAATAGACTTCATGTACAAAAAGGGCTAATGGTGTGGTTAAATAGTAAAACTTAAAGCTTTTTTATTGACTTTTACTACTTTTTTGTATTAAACTGTTGACATGAAAACAGTTATCGCAATTTTGACCATTTTATCCCTAGCCAACGCTGCTCCAGCCCCAAAACTAAGTGACAAATATAGCAACTCTCAACAGTGCAAAGCTTGCCACTCAAGAATTGTAAATGAGTGGAGCCAATCTTATCACTCTAAGTCACATTATGATAGTAATGAGTATCTTCGTAAATCTATGGACTACTATAGCAAGAAGACAAGAAGTGCACTTAATGCTGTTAAAATTAAGTGTGCAACTTGTCATAATCCTAGAGTCTCCATTGCTAGTACAGATATCTATTACGATATCGATGTTTTAATGAAGACAGATAAAGATAATGAGATCACCAAAGCAGCTAATGATCAATCTTTAACAGAAGGTGTTAACTGCTTGGTTTGTCACAATATAGACAGCATCAATCACTCTTTACCAGCAGAAGCTAGAGGCATGAAGCGTATAGAATGGAATGAGGTTGGTATGATGAGTGGACCATTTAAAGATGCTGTGTCACCATACCATAAGACACAATTTAGGGAATTTTTTGCAGATCCAAAGCAGCTATGCCTGATATGTCATGCCAATGATAGATCAGTACATGGTATTGTATTTACAAACACACAAGATGAGTATGGTGATGAGAAAACACAGTGTGCAGAGTGTCATATGGGCTCTAAAACAAGAGGTCATGCCAGTAACTTTCCAATAGAGAACAATAGCCCAAAAAGTAGGATGGTTAGAAAGCACACTTTTGAAGGTGCTCACTCACCAAGGATGTGGGTAGGAGCACTTAAGCTTAGTACTAAAATCATCAACAGCAATCTTGCTATAAAAATTAGCAACAACATACCACACAATATCCCAACTGGATTTGGTGCTAGAGAGCTACTGGTTGAAGTGGAGTATTTTAATAATATCGGCTCTTTAGGCGTAAAGACAATCTCTCTTACTCAGCACTATAAAGATAAGAGAGGAAAGCCTACCATTCCACATCTAGCCAAGAGTGCAACACAATCACAATCTATACCAGCTAAAGGGAGCAAGACAGTTACAATTGCTATGTTAGATAACTCTAGCTACGCTATGGTAACGCTATATTATAGACTTGTAAATGATGAAGTAAGAGAGATGTTAGATTTGCAAGAGCCTCAATGGAGTAAGAAGATGTTTATAGTAAAGATTAAGGCAGATATGGACTAAAAGAGCTCCTAAGAGCTCAGTAGCTACTAGAGATCTTCAGCATGTTTTGCTAGGTATGTAGCAACACCATCACTATCTGCTTTCATGCCTTCATCACCTTTGCTCCAACCAGCAGGACACACTTCACCATGCTCATTGGTAAACAACATAGTATCAACCATGCGGATCATCTCATCTATATTGCGCCCTAGAGGAAGATCATTGATAACAGCATGGCGCACAGTGCCATCTTTGTCGATTAGAAAAGAGCCTCTAAGAGCTATGCTCTTGTTGATAAGTACCTCGTAAGATTTTGAAATCTTTTTTGTTAAGTCAGCAACAAGTGGATAGCGAACTTGACCAATGCCTCCATCTTCAACTTTAGTATTTTTCCAAGCAAAATGGCTAAACTGTGAATCTACAGAGACACCGATCACATTGATACCACGACTTGTAAACTCATCTAGTCGTTTATCAAATGCGATGATCTCCGATGGGCAGACAAATGTAAAGTCTAGCGGATAGAAAAATAACACAGTGCCATTTGCACCAAAGTTCTCATATAGATTAAAGTCCTCAGCGATCTGATTGTCGCCTAGCACTGCTGCGGCTGTAAAATCAGGGGCTTTTTTTGTAACTAACATAGTAACTCTCCGATTGTAAATTTATAGTTGCAATACTATCATAATAGATTTAATAATTGCAGCTTTTTAAAAACAACTCTCTAGTTTTAAAAAATCTTTAGATATACTTGCATTAGCAAAATAGAGGAGCAGATAGTGCCTAAAGAGTATATTTTTACTTCAGAGTCCGTCACCGAGGGTCATCCAGATAAGATGGCAGATCAGATCAGTGATGCGATTTTAGATGATATTATAAGCAAAGATAAAAACGCAAGAGTGGCATGTGAGGTGCTAGTATCAAATGGTTTTTGTGTGATTGCTGGAGAGCTAAAGACTGATGCTTACACGCCTATGCAAGATATTGTAAGACAGGTTGTAAAAGAGATAGGCTACACAGACGCAACTTACGGTTTTGATCACCGCTCTGCAGCTGTTTTAAATGCTATTGGTGAGCAGTCAGCAGAGATTAATCAAGGAGTTGATCAAGCAGATGGTGAGATAGGTGCTGGTGATCAGGGTTTAATGTTTGGTTATGCTTGTAGTGAGACTGATACCCTGATGCCTCTACCTATATATCTATCACACCGCATAACAGAGAGGCTAGCATATGTACGCAAAGAGGGGATAGTCCCATATTTGCGACCAGATGGTAAGGCTCAGGTGAGTGTGCGTTATGTAGATGACAAGCCTGTTAGTGTTGAGACCATTGTTGTCTCTACACAACACCATGAGGGTGTGAGTCAAAAGAAGATTAGAGAAGATATCATCAAAGAGGTGGTAGAGGCTGTTGTTGACGCTAAGTTGTTGAGCCCAGATATAGAGTATCATATCAATCCAACTGGATCATTTGTAGTTGGCGGACCTCAAGGTGATGCTGGTCTGACTGGACGCAAGATTATTGTAGATACATATGGTGGCTCATGTCCACATGGTGGAGGTGCATTTAGTGGTAAAGATCCTACTAAAGTTGACCGTTCTGCTGCATATGCTGCGCGCCATGTTGCCAAAAACTTAGTTGCTGCTAAAGTGTGTGATAGAGTTACTATCCAAGTCTCATACGCCATAGGTGTTGTAAAGCCTATATCTATCATGATAGATGCACACGGTAGTGCAGTTGTTGAGGAGGAGCGTATAGTAGAGTGTGTTAAAGAGCTTTTTGACCTAACTCCTAAAGGCATCATAGACTCACTAGATCTTTTACGCCCAATATATAGAAAAAGTGCAGCATATGGACACTTTGGTAGAGAGCTTGATGAGTTTAGTTGGGAGAAGCTAGATAGAGTTGATGAGATACGAGACTTTCTATCTCTATAGCTAGCGTGTAACCATATCTCATAAATTAGATCAATTTGTGTGATAAGGTGACATCTTTTAGCAACAATTAAACTTCTTCTGCTAAACTTTTCTCAAAATATAACTAAGGAGAGTTTATGGCTGTTTATATCAATGACACATGTATCAATTGTGGTGCTTGTATCGATGAGTGTCCTGTAGAGGCGATTGTTGATGAGGATGATAACCCAACGGGTGAAGAGATCTATTATGTTTACCCTGATAAGTGTGTAGAGTGTGTAGGTCATCATGATGAGCCAGCTTGTGCAACATCTTGTCCAACTGAAGACTGTATTGTATGGGATGTTGTTGGAGATAGTCCTGAGCATCGTGAAGATATCACTGAGGATCAGAGAAAAAATCAAGCTTCAATAGTCTAAATCTCTATACAGAGCAGTTTTTCGCTCTGTATTTACGCTATTTCAACCCAAATTTATAAATCTTCTGCTATAATCCACAATCTAAAATTCAATTCAAATTATCTCTAAAAGTGCTCTGTGCTCTATCTTGTAGTAAGATAACTCAGAGCTATTGGAGATATTTGCATAATAAATCGGGAGTATTATGGAACAGACTTTATCTATTATCAAACCAGACGCTGTAGCAAAGGGTGTTATTGGCAAGATAATTGACCGTTTTGAGAGCGAACAACTTCGCATTGTGGCAACTAAGAAGATTCAACTATCAAAGCAGGATGCTCAGAGCTTTTATGCTGTACATGCTGAGCGCCCTTTCTTTAAAGATCTTGTAGACTTTATGATTAGTGGACCTGTTGTAGTAAGCGTTCTTGAAGGCGAAAATGCAGTTTTGGTACATAGAGATCTTATGGGTGCAACAGATCCCAAAGAGGCTGAAATTGGTACAATTCGTGCAGATTTTGCAGAGAATATCGACGCAAACGCAGTGCATGGAAGTGACTCTGTAGAGAATGCCAAAAATGAGATCAGATTCTTTTTTGCAGACAGAGAGTTAACTTAAAAGATCAAGCGGAGTGAGAGTAGATTTTATACGCATTAAAGAGGAGCCAAGTGAGTTTGAGCTCCTCCTAAAAGAGAGTAGATTTAAGCTTACTCTTACAAACCATAGAGACAATCTGGTGCTTCTTAGAGGTGCATTAACAGGTAGGTTGGATGTAGAGTGTTTTAGATGTGGCTCTGATTTTGAGATAGATTTAGATGAGAACTTTGAGTTTTTACTAAGTTGTGGAGTCTATGTTGGAGGTGATCAAGGTTTAGATGTGGTTGAACAGTTTGACCAACAGATTGATCTTGATGGGATTTTTAGCTCTGAAATTGAGCTTATTAGAAGTGATTATCATAGCTGCTTAGAGTGTAGCTAAATTTGAAGGAGAAGTAATGGCAGTACCAAAGAGAAGAGTTTCACATACAAGAGCGGCAAAGCGCAGAACACACTATAAGATTAAGTTAGCGCGCCCAGTAAAAGATAGTGATGGCACATATAGAATGCCACACCACATCAACCCTACAACTGGTGAGTACAAATAGTTGAAGATTAAAATTGCAATCGATGCCATGGGCGGTGACTTTGGTCCAGAGCCCATTGTGCGCGGAACTATTGATGCACTAAAGCGATACAGATTTGATGCAATCTTAGTTGGAGTTAAGAGTGAGATTTTACCTCTGATCCCAAAAAAGTTTAGAGATAAGATCTCCATAGTAGAGGCATCAGATGCTATTGGTATGTCTGATGCAGCTACAGATGCACTTAAGAGAAAAGATAGCTCTATATACAAGGCTATAGATCTTGTAAGAGATGGTAGTGCACATGGAGTAGTTTCAGCTGGTCATAGTGGTGCTACTATGTCTGTTGCAACACTGCGTCTTGGCAGGCTAAAAAATGTGATGCGACCAGCACTTGTTACACTTATGCCAAATAAGAAAAAACAGCGTACCGTATTGCTTGATGTTGGTGCAAATGTTGACTGTAAGCCAGAGCATCTAGCTCAATTTGCCATTATGGGTAACTGTTATGCTCACGATATGTGGGGTATCAATATACCAACTTTTGGTCTTTTAGCTAATGGCGAAGAGGACTCAAAAGGCAATGAACAGACAAAGGCAGCATTTAAGATACTAGAGGGTATTGACGGGTTTAGAGGCAATGTAGAGGGTAGAGATATCTTTGATGGGTCTGTAGATGTTGTAGTGTGTGATGGCTTTGTTGGCAATCTTATCTTAAAGTCATCAGAGGGTGTAGCTAGTGCAATTACCCACCTCATAAAAGATTATATCCGCAAATCTCCAGTGGCTATTACAGGTGCTCTTTTAATGCGCAAAGTCTTTAAGTTGCTTAAAAAAGAGCTAGATTATGCAGAGGTTGGAGGTGCACCACTACTTGGTCTAAAGGGTTGTGTTATTGTAAGTCACGGTAAGAGTAACTCAAAAGCGATAGAGAATGCTATCAAAAATGCTATCTTTTTTGTAGACTCTGGAGTTAGTGAACATATACAGAGTGCATTAGAGCAGCAACAAAAGAGCAGTAGTTGATGTATGCATCATTCTGCTCGATAGGTGCTTATGCTCCAAAAAAAGTGCTTAGCAATAGCGATCTTGAGCAGATGGTAGATACCACTGATGAGTGGATTACAAAGCGAACAGGCATAAAAGAGCGACGCATTGCAGCAGATAGTGAGCTTACAAGTGACATGGGTGTTGAGGCTGCTAAAATAGCCATTGAGAGATCTGGTCTTGATAAGAGTGAGATAGATTTGGTTATCTGCGCAACTATCTCTCCAGACTACTTCAACATGCCATCTACTGCCACTATCATAGCATCTAAGCTAGGCTTAGGCACAATCATGTCTTTTGATATCTCTGCTGCTTGCACAGGGTTTGTTTATGCTCTTAGTGTAGCAAAAGCATTTATAGAGTCTGGCATGAAGAGGAGTGTGTTGATTGTTGGAGCAGAGAAGTTAAGCTCTATTATCGACTATACCGATAGAGGTACTTGCATATTGTTTGGTGATGGTGCAGGAGCTGCTATCATAAGAGCAACAGACGATAAGAGTAGAGCGATTATAGATGTACATACAGGTTCTGATGGTGAGTATGCAGATCTACTTATGACTCCAAATGGCGGTAGCGGATCTATACACGATGATGGCTCAAAGACATTTATTAAGATGCGTGGCAATGAGACTTTTAAGGTAGCTGTTCGTACACTTACTAATGATGTGGTAGATATATTGCGTGAAAATGCCTTATCATCAGATGAGATAGACCACTTTATCCCACATCAGGCAAATTATCGTATCATCAAGGCTGTAGGTGATGCACTTGGATTGCGTGATGATCAAGTTGTGCTTACGGTTCACAAATATGGCAACACCTCAAGCTCCTCAATCCCAATGGCGATTAATGATATATATGAGAGTGGTAGACTCAAAAGTGGTGACCTTATGCTTCTGGATGCATTTGGTGGCGGTTTGACTTGGGGTAGTGCACTTGTGCCATTTGCTCCAGATGGTGACTAGTTAAGAGTCGATCGTGCGCCAGCTTCTGACTCCACCACTTACAACAGACTCTCAAACTAGAGAGTATATATTGGACTACTTTCACAACTCATACGCTACTTATGAGGCTATGTTTGATCTATTTGTAGACGATAGTGCTCTATATCTCAAGTCTGAGCCTACGCGCCACAGCATGATATTTTATCTTGCACATACAGCAGTATTTTTTATAAATAAACTCATAGCCTCAAAGATAATTTCAGAGCGTATAGATAGCCACTTTGAGCACCTTTTTGCTGTTGGTGTTGATGAGATGAGTTGGGATAATATACAGAGCGATAGGTATGCTAGTATCAAAATTAAAGAGGTCTATGACTATAGATCTAGAGTTAAAGATCTAGTTAGCTCACTGATACAGACGCTACCTCTACCATCACACATAGATCAGAGTAGTAAGTGGTGGGCGATTTTGATGTCTATTGAGCATGAGAGAATTCATATAGAGACCTCTAGTGTTCTACATAGACAGATGCCACTAAAATATATCCGATCCAATACTCTATTTGAGCCGTGTAGCGATAGAGACTTTAGAGATATTGTAAATGAGTTTGTTATGATAGATGGCGGCAGTGTACTGCTAGCAAAACATCACTCATCAGATCTATATGGTTGGGATAATGAGTACGGTGAGTGTGAGGTGGAAGTAGATCAGTTTGAGACTACAAAATACCTTATAACTTATGCAGAGTTTTTGGAGTTTGTAAAAGATGGAGGCTATAGTAACCATGAGTACTGGAGTAGCGAGGGCAGAGAGTATCTACTTGCAAGCAGAGCTATTATGCCACCATTTGTCACAATGGCTAATGGAGTCTATAGGCTAAGGCTTATAGATAGAGTTGTGGACCTGCCGCTAACTTGGCCTGCTGAGGTCAACTACCTTGAGGCTGAAGCGTACTGCAACTATCTGAGTCAGAGAGATGATGCAGAGTACTCTTTGCCAACAGAGGCTCAATGGCATAGGATGTTAGATCAGAGTGGTGCTGTAGAGAAAGATATCTTTGATGATAGCAGAGCCAATTTAAATCTTGCACACTATCTATCTGCCTCTCCAGTGGATACATTTAGACATGGTAAGCTGTATGATGTAGTTGGAAATGTGTGGCAGTGGAGTAGTACCTTGTTTGATAGATTTGATAAGTTTGAGCCACACTATCTCTATGATGACTTCTCCGTACCAACATTTGACCAAAAACACAACCTTATCAAAGGTGGCTCTTTTATCTCTAGCGGCAATGAGATTACAAGATACTCAAGATATGCTTTTAGAAGACATTTTCACCAACATGCAGGTTTTCGCATGATTAAAGGAGGCAGCATTAAAACAGAACAGCAAAATAGCTTTTATGAGAGCGATCTATCTATAGCCCAATATTGTGAGTTTCACTATGGAAATAGCTACTTTGGAGTAGAAAATTTTGCACAAAAGTGTGCAAGATTGGCCATAGATTTTAGCTCACATACACCTCAAAAATCAGCATTAGATATAGGTTGTGCGGTTGGAAGATGCTCATTTGAGCTGGCTAGAGTCTTTGAGTCTGTTGATGGGCTTGATTTTTCAACTAGATTTATCCAGATAGGTGTAAAACTTCAGAGCTTAGGTGAGCTAGAGTATGCCTTAGTCCAAGAGGGTGACATAGTAGACAAGCAGAGTATAAGACTAGATGAGCTTGATCTACAAGAGAGTGCAGATAGGGTAAAATTTGCACAAGCTGATGCATGTAACATGGACTCAAAATATAATAGTTATGATCTTATAATAGCAACAAACCTTATAGACAGGCTCTATCAACCAGCTACATTCTTAAGAGATTTAGCAGGTAGAATCAATCCAGATGGCATCTTGGTTATTACATCGCCATATAGCTGGTCAGAAGAGTTTACCACAAAAGTAAACTGGCTTGGAGGCTACATAGACGAAGATGCAAATAGCATATTTACACTCGACTCTATCACTTCACTACTGAGTGTAGATTTTGATCTTTTACACACGCAAGATATAGAGTTTGTTATACAAGAGAGTGCTAGAAAATATCAACACACTATCTCACAGATGAGCGTATGGCGTAAAAAGGCAGTGTAGATCTGCTACTTTGGAAAAGATGTAGGTATGTCTATCTTGATATCTTCTGAGACCAGTGTCTCTAAAAATAACTCAATAGCCTCTACCTCTTTTTGATTTAGTGCTCTATCACGAAAAAATGGTGATCTTGAGGTAGCATTTTTGCGTCCACCATTGCCACATATCGTAATTGCTTCTTTTAGAGTTGCAACAGAGCCGTTATGAAAATATGGTGCCGTTTTGGTGATCTCCCTTAGAGTTGGTGTCTTAAAAGATGCGTACCAGATTCTATTTTTTCTAATCTCATAGAGCCCAAGATCATCTCTATCTTCTAGACCTATATTGCTAAAGCTCTCATTTGTAAAGCTAAATCCACTATGACACTTATCACATCTGCCTCTATGTACAAATAACTCAAAGCCAAGTTTTTGAGCTTTAGTTATAGCATTTTCATCACCCTTGACCCATAGATCAAATGGAGCATCTGGTGTAATTATGGTTCGCTCAAAAGAGGCTAGGGCACTTAAAATTCTCTCTTTATTGATCTCTTTAGAGCCAAAAGCAGACTTAAAAAGATCTCTGTAGCCCTCAATCATACTCAATCTCTCTACTAGTTTATCTATACTCATACCCATCTCACGAGGATCTTCAAGTGGACCCATCGCCTGATCTTCTAGCGAGTTGGCTCTACCATCATAGAAAAATTGAGTTAGATATGCACTATTTACAATAGTAGGTGAGTTTCTTCGACCTATTTTGCCATGTATGCCTACAGATAGAGCACGATTGTCGCTCCACCCGCTTTTTGGATCATGACATGATGCGCAAGAGACAGAGCTATCTAGCGATAGTCTTTTATCAAAAAACAGCATCTTCCCAAGCTCAATTTCCCAAACTGTTGCGCTCTGTTCTGGTTGCGCTACCCTTTTCCATCTATCTGCTTGAGATACATAGGTTGCATTGAGTATAGATATAGACAAGATAAATAGTAGTGTAAATCTCATATCTAAATTATATCAAAACATAGCGAATGAGCCCCTATTTAGACTTTTTAGAGTTATTGAGTAGGCCTGTTGTTGATCATTGTCTTATAGTCAAAACTATACTTTTAGATATAATATCTCTACAAAAACAAACTATACTTATGCAATACTTTTGTTAGAACGCTATAAAAAGACAAAGAAAAAAAGGTAAATGATGGACTTAAAAAAAGATAAGAATGGTAAAGTTATAGATAAACCATTTTTCAGAGAAAAATTTATAAAAAGAATGGGTGAAGCAGATGAGATACTCCAAGTTGATAATAAATTATTGGAAAAATATAGAGGTGTATTACCAGATGAGTTATTGATGTACTGGAAGCAGTATGGCTTAACAAGTTTTAAAGATGGGCTATTTTGGTTCACAAACCCTGATGAGTATGAAGAAGTTATGAGAAGCTATCTTGCATATAGCCCTTTAGCGGATAGAAAAGATTTGTATGTAGTAGCTAGGAGTGCGTTTGGAGAACTTTTTATTTGGGAAAAAGGAAAAGGTAATATTAGCGATATTGCACTTATCTCAAATATTATTACCTTAGATGCTGTAGCAGATAGACAAACCTTGTCTGTTGAAGATGAAGAGTATGAGATGAATCGTTTTTTAGGCACTACAAGACCAAAGCATTTAGATATAGAAGACGCAAGCAAAAAACCTCTTTTTGAGAGAGCCTTAAAAAAGTTTGGAACATTGAGTGCTAATGAGATGTACGGTTATAAACTCAACCCTGCTTTAGGTGGAAAAGAGAGTATTCGTAATTTAGATAAAGTAGATTTATTTATTTATGCAAATATTCAGCTTGAGTTAGAAGAGTCAACATTAAGTATTATAGATACTGAAAATCAGACTTATACTTATTAAAACCCGACGCAGAGCATCGGGGTATTAGTAGGTTTTAGATTTACCAGTGATGAACTGAAGAAAAAAACAGATGGAGAGTTAACAGGTTTTATTAAAGATCAAATCAAGCATTGTCGAAAATTAGGGAAAGCATAATTTAATGAAAAAGGAATATTATGAATATTACAGGAAATGATTTTATAGATTTACTATATCTTTGTGAAGACAATGAAAAAATAATAAAAATGCGAAAAGAGTTAGAAATAGCTAGACCTACCTTAAATGAAAAGTTTAAAGAAGATGGTTATGTATCCATCGTTTCAAAGGATACACGAACTGAAGTATTTTTTTCTGATATATCAAATTTTAATCAAAATATTGAAATTAAAAAAAAATGTACTATTATTTTTTCGGGAATCGTACTTTATTACAAAACAAGTATTTTATTACCTTTTTCTATTGAAATGGATGATAGCTTAAGTGTTATTATTCAAAAAATAGGTAAAGAACCGGATTTTCATAATGAATATTTACCGACTAAAATTTGGAAACTTCAAAGAAATGATGCTAAAGACTATCTTTTATATGCAGACTTTGATGAAGAGGACTATACTGAACTAGTAACAATAAGATTGAAAACATATGACAATAATATAAAGTATCTCAAATAACATGCATACCCTAACCAAACTCCAAAAGACCCAAAGAGAAGAGTACCACTACGCTTTACGTATGTACTTCAATGAAGATTTTTCACTTCATAAGATTATGAAAAACCATTTTGATGTTATTGTCAAAAACATTGTTAATGATGCTACGCCTATCTCTATAGGATTTGAAGAGTTAGCAGAGTTTTATCTCATGAGCGCACTCTATGCACAATCATTTTGTGATGACAAAAAGAAGAGAAAAGAGCTCTTAACACGGGCATCTTCATACAGCTACAGTTTACTCGTTTTTTTCAATAAAACATGTGAAGAAGATCATCAATCACTTGTACTGATGAGAAAAGCTATCTATCTTTGGAGTTCAACGTTTTTAGTGGGCTGGAATAATAAGGGCATAAGAGTAGGTTCAGAACTTATAGACTCTTTAAACAAACAAGGTTCTATTATTCGTTACGGGTGTAGACTCTATCCTGAATCCTGGTTTCTTATTGATCTGTATAGTTTAGCATTGCATAAAAGCTATGATAAAGAGTATGTTGACTACCCTGAAAATATGAAACATTATGAAGAGATACTTCAGGAGTGGGATACTCAAGATGCCACTAAAGTTGACCTCTTTGTTTATAAATTGTGTGAACTACATGTATTAATTAAAGAGGATGATAAAGATGAGCCAGATACTGAATATCTTAATTTCAATAAATCTGTAATGAAACTCTACCCGTATACAGCTATTGGGTACCTTGCAATACGAAAAATCAAAGGCTTACGCAACCCCGAAACATTCAGCCACCCACTAATGAACACCCCTGTAACAACAATGTTCCTGGAACTCAATGAGCCGCTTGAGAAACCCAAAGAGTTACCTTACGCCAAAGAGCTGTTAGAAAAACTGCACGAGAAATGCCCTCAAGTGAGTGTTCCTGATTGGCTTTAGGGATTTACATGTAAATTTCACACCTCCCACACTACAACAACTTTAGGTATAATAACAGAATATACCAGATATAAAGGTGTCCGTAATGACTGAAACTGTCATAGAAAAATTGAATGAGACCTATACAAACTTCATTACCAATAAGTTACCAAAAGATGAAGAGAGCTGTATTGTTGTGGATGCAAAGATAGAGCAAGACCTGCAAGGTCTTCCCGAAGAGTTACTGTATATGTGGCGTCAACACGGCATCTGCAGTTACGGTCACGGGTTGT
>JAMONY010000066.1 GCA_027066325.1 Helicobacteraceae bacterium
AGCCAAGCTGGAGACTCCAGAGTGTATCTTTAAGAGCCCGATATCCAAAAAGTGCGTTATAGAGCCACTTATTGAGGGTGAGCCTGTACTGTATGAGATCAATCAAGAATTTATTAGACTAGAGCAGCTTTTCAAAGAGCACAGGTGCAATAGATACAGATATGATGAGAATTTAACCGCATACTATGTTGATTATGACTCTGGATATATTACAAAAAGAGACTTTGAACCCAAGATAGACTCAAAGACTCTACTACAGCCTAAGAGTCTATATGCTCCATATAAGTTAAATCAAGAGAGTTATATAACATCTATCATAGAGTTTGATCTCAATGGTACCATGCAAGATAGTATCTCATATATCGGTAGTGCAGATGTGATCTATCTCTCAAACAGATCTATCTATTTGAGTAGCACCCAGTACCCAAGATCTTTTGGTTGGGGATATACCCAAGATAGGTTGAGTATATATAAATTTGCACTAGATGAGAATCTATCTTTTAGAGGTAGAGGTCTAGTTGATGGGCGCGCTTTAAGTCAATATAGTCTAAGTGAGTATAACTCTACACTTCGTATAGCCACAACAACAGGCTGGGATTGGTGGGGCAGTGCAGAGATTAGTAATGATATCTATACGCTTCAAGAGAGTGATGGTGAACTAAAGGTGGTTGGTGAGCTTAAAGGCTTAGGTAAAGAGGGTGAGACTATACGCGCTGTACGCTTTATAGGAGATAGAGGTTTTGTAGTGACATTTAGACAGAGCGATCCATTTTACACCATAGATCTTAGTAATCCAGAAGATATAAAAAAGGTTGGTGAGCTTGAGATAGATGGCTTCTCTAGCTACTTGCACCCCATAGATAGAGATCGTATATTAAGCATAGGTCGTGACGCAGATGCTGATGGAGTGGTTGCAGGTTTGCAGATACAGCTCTTTGATATCAGTGATTTTGCATCCGTAAAGCTAGTAGATAAGGTGCTTATTGGAGATAGGAGCACTTATAGTACAGCAGAGTCAAATCCTAGAGCGTTTATATATAGAGCGAGCGATAAACTTTTTGGATTCCCTTATAGTAAATCATGGCACTCTTTAGGTAGAGCATATAGTGGATTTTTGCTCTATGGTGTTGATGCGTTTAAGATTAATTTCTATAAAAAGTTTGAGATGCAGAGTGATGGTTCATGGTATAGGATCGATAGTAGAGGTATCATTTTTGACTCAAATGGCAGTAAGTACGCAGTGATGTTTCAGGCAGATAGAGTTATGTTAAGTACTATAGAGCAGAGGTAGTTATGAGAGTTTTTATATTGATAGTTGCAGTGCTATTTATGGCAGGTTGTGGTACAAGCACGAGCACAGACAAAAGCAAGAGTTTAGAGAGTTTACCACCAGCTATTAGCGCAGAAGATGCACCACCCTCACCACCAGTAGTGCAGTAGCGCATAGATCGTAACACTTAAGCCAACTGCTCCCGCGGCTAAAGATGCACTTTTGTATCTTATGGCGAGTAGAGATAGAGATGCCAATACGGCTAAAACACTATAGTGTAGCTCCACTGAAAAACTCTCTATAGGTGTAGTGAGTAGTGGCTTAAGAGCTATGTCAACTAACGCACCAGCCCCAAGTAGATGCAAAAGTAGCACAAGCGGATAAAATAGCACAAATAGCATTGTGTAGAGTATGGATAGCGGATGATAGATGCTAAAGATACCAAAGATATAAAGCGCATATGGAACCATCAAGATATAGACCCAGATATGAAGAGCTATAAATTGAAAAACTTTACTCCTGTCTTCACTAAGCTTTAAGAAGAGAAATATGTAAAAAACACCAGCTACAGAGAGCCATAGACCTATGCTAAATATAAGCTTTGGAAAGAGAGCTATGATAAACATAATCGCAAGAGTAAGGGTCTGAAAATTTAGTACCTTAATGCCTCTATCGTAGAGCACAAACCCTACAACCATCATTACAAAAGCACGAAGTACAGATGGGACAAGCCCTAAAAACATCAGGTAGGCAAACAGTATGAGAGCAACCATTATAAAGAGGTCACGATTGCCATGTCTGTATGGAAAGTAGCGATTTTGTACAGTGGTATATATAGGTCTTAATATAAAAAATATCAAAACTGAAAGCACACCTAAATGAAACCCGCTGATAGCTAAGAGGTGGCTTATTCCAAGTGCGGCTAACTGCTCTCTCATCTGTTTATCTATAGGCGTAGCAGTTATGAGCGCTGCAGATACTCTACCAAGTGAGTCTGAGTTATGTTGATCTATAAGGTATTGAGATACTCTATAGCGCAATATCTGCTTAGGCTCCACAGATCGTATGTGTGCTATGGCAAAAAAGCCTTTTAGGTACTCTTTAAAACTGATATCATCACTCTTTAGCCACACTTTAACTCTATATCCAGATAGATTTTTGATGTATGGTTGAGCACTCATATAGATAGTTGCACCTTGATCGGTGAGTAGTTTAAGCACCTGATACTCTCTAGTAGATTTAGTTTTAGTGTATTGATTGAGCACTAGAGCATCTACTAGTGCATCATCAAAACGGGTAAGATTTAGGTAGTTTTTGTACTCTATTAGCAGAGATATGCAGAGGATAGATAAGCAGGCAAGAGTGGCGTACAACACCTGTTTGTATGAGCCAAAGAGAGTGACTCTATCTAGCATTTAGATAGTCGGCATGCTCATGGTGTCTACACCCATGTCGGCACTTTTGGTGTCTACATTTTCATAGCTTATCTCTGTAGTGGCATAGACGCTCTTATCGACAAATCTTGTGAGTCTTTTTTGAAACATCAGCTTGATGTGACCTGTTGGACCATTTCGCTGTTTGCCTATGATGATCTCAGCCTCCTCTTCATCTTTCTCTACATAAGTAGGCGTAAACTCTTTACCATCATTTTTAGCAGCCTTTTCGCGCTCCTTCTCCTCCTTGTAGAGGTAGACATCATCACGATATACAAAGAGTATGATATCTGCATCTTGCTCTATAGATCCAGACTCTCTGATATCACTTAGCATTGGTCGCTTATCGTTGCGTGACTCTAGACCACGGTTGAGTTGTGATAGCGCCACTATGGGCATCTCAAGCTCACGAGCTAACATCTTGAGCCCTCTTGATATTTCACTCACCTCCAAGTGTCTATCTCTACTGCCAGAACTACTCATGATCTGAAGATAGTCTATGACCGCTAGCTCAACTTCAGGGTGTCTGCTTTTGAGTTTTCTAAGTCTTGAGCGTAGTTGGTTGATATTGACAGAGCCCTGATCATCTACAAATAGTTTTGAGTTGTGCATAGTGTCTATAGACGCACTAAGGCTACTCCACTCCTCATCATTAAGATCTCCTACTCTTAGCTTCTGTAGAGGTATGGAGGTGTCTATGCTTAAAAGCCTTAACATCAGCTGTTCTGATGGCATCTCAAGAGAGAAGAAGGCTACTCCTTTGCCCTGTTTGAGTAGATTGTGAACGGTGTTGAGTGCAAATGAGGTCTTGCCCATTGCAGGACGCGCTGCTACAATGATAAGGTCACCTTTGCCAAAGCCTGTTGTCATCTTGTTGAGATCACTATAGCCTGTATCTACTCCAACAAGAACAGAGTTACCCCTCTTTTTCATCTGCTCTATATACTTTAGAGTCTCTGTTGTGATCTTTGGTGCATCTTTGAAGTCACTTGTTTGAGACTCTTGGGTTATCTCATAGAGTTTGCGCTCTACTAGATCTATCACTTCACTACTTGGTAGCTCTTCATCAAGCGTGATTTTTTTGATATGTGTAGTGAGGGTGAGCAGATTTCGTTTTAGTGCACTCTCTTTGATTTGGGCTATGTAAGCAGTTGTATTTGAGATGGGGTTTATCGATAAAATCTCAAGCATTACGCTCTCATCAAATCTCTTTTTTAAGCTCAGCTCTTTTCGTATAAACTCCTCATCTATAGGCAAATCACGACTATTGAGAGATACAAAACTACTATATATATCTTGGTGAGCTAGCAGATAAAAATCTTCACTTTTTAAGATACCATTGATATCATCAAACTGTGAAGGCTCAAAAATAATAGAGCTTAAAACTGCCCTCTCAAATGCTAGATTATATAACGCCTCATCCATCTCTCTCTCCTACCTCTTTACTTTTTGCCATCTTCTCAACCTCTGCTATAAATCTCTCAACAAGCTCATCTTCATTGAGTCTTGCTACTACTTCACCCTCTACCATTACAAGTCCACTCTCTTTACCGTATGCTATAGCCACATCTGCATGTTTTGCTTCACCTATGGCGTTGACTACACACCCCATAACAGAGATGTTAAGCGGAGTTTTTATGTGGGCTACTCTCTTCTCTATCTGCCCTACTGCTGTGACTAGATCTGCTTCTATCCTACCACAAGTAGGACACGAGATGATATTGACACCATCTTTAATGGCTCCACTATCTTTTAATATAGCTCTACCAACAGATATCTCCTCCTCTAGCTCACCTGTGATAGAGACACGCAGAGTGTCGCCTATGCCATCTAGTAGGAGTGAGCCTAGGGCTATGGAGCTTTTGATACTAGCGTGAAATAGCGTACCAGCCTCTGTAACACCTAGATGAAAAGGGTAGTTATTTTGTGGGCGTAGAAGTCTATAAGCCTCTACTGTGCGCTCTACATCACTAGCTTTCATAGAGATTTTGATATCACTAAAGCCCAGATCTTCAAGATAAGCTATGTTGTACTTAGCAGATGCTACCATACCCTTAGCCGTTGCCCCATACCTATCTTCAAACTGCTTCTCTAAGCTACCAGAGTTGATACCTATGCGAATTGGCAGCGAACGCTCTTGGCACGCTTTTACTATCTGTGCCATCTTCTGTTTGTTGTTTATGTTGCCTGGATTGATTCGTATGCAGTCTGCTACTTTAGCAGCCTCTAGTGCTAGTTTGTAATCAAAGTGTATATCTGCAACAAGTGGCAACGATACACGCTCTTTGATCTGTGCTAACGCTTTAGCATCCTCCATAGCAGGAACAGCAACGCGCACTATGTCACATCCAGCAAAGTGTAGCCTATTGATCTGCTCAACAGTAGAGTCAACATCACAACTCTTACTGTGTGTCATAGACTGTACACTTATAGGCGCATCACCACCAACAGCTACACCACCAACCCAGATCTTTTTTGTCTTAACTCTCTCAATCATAAAGCAGATTTTAGCGATTTTGTGCTTTGATAGATCTTGATCTGGTTATTAAACTAGACTTAAGCCACGCTTTTTAGTATAATGCACAACAGAAAAAAAGTAGGGTATAAAAGATGTCACATGTACAAGAGCTCATAGAGCTACTAGAAGAGGATGTTATCATTGAGATAGAGTCTTATATAGACGCTCTTTATGAAAACATAGCAGATAGCAAAAAAGCAACCAGTGAAGATAAAGAGCAGTTAGCAGAGTTGCAGGAGTTGCGTAAAGAGTTTGCTCTACTCTTAGATGATGCCAAGAGTGGTGAAGTAGATGAGGATGAGGCAGAAGAGATTATAGATGAGCTAGATGAGATGAGAGAGCAGTCATGAGAGAGATACTGTTTATAGGTCATGGCAACATGGCTCTCTCTATAGCAAAAGCTCTGAAAGATGATTATGCCATATCGGTGGCTGGTCGCGATGTTAGTAGAGTGGCTAATTTTGAGAAAGCTCTTGGGTGTAGAGTACAGAAGCTTAAGTTAGAGTCTCTTGATATTAGTGGTAAGATAGTGTTGCTATGTATCAAACCATTTGCGGTAGATGAGGTTTCACAAAAGCTTAAAGGAAAAGCTACAGCTCTGTATTCGGTACTTGCAGGCACAACGCTAGAGTCTCTTAGAGTGATAGATTCAGACGCATACATAAGAGCCATGCCAAACCTAGCAGCAGAACTAAACTCATCTATGACTACTCTTTGTGGTGATCAGAAGCTACAAAGTGAGGCAGAGGAGCTATTTGGCTACATTGGTAAGACGCTATTTGTCAGAAGTCAAAAAGAGTTAGATGTAGCAACTGCCTTGGCAGGAAGTGGGCCAGCGTATCTATCTCTCATAGCAGAAGCACTAACAGATGGAGCAGTAAAGCAGGGCATTAGGCGTGAAGACGCCATGTTGTTAACAAGAGGACTTTTTACAGGTTTTGCGGATCTTCTACAGCAGAGTCATCCAGCTCTCATAAAAGATAGAGTTATGAGCCCAGCAGGGACAACAGCTGCAGGATACTCAGCACTAGAGAGAGCAGGAGTACGATCTGGCTGCATAGATGCCATAGAAGATGCATATAGAGTTACACAGCAAAAGGGGTCAAAGTGAGTTCAAAAGTAAGTAGAGGCTATAGATACAATATAGATACAACTAGAAAAAGTATCAAAAGAGCCATAAGAGAGAGCTCTTTTGATATTGTTGATGATGATAGAAGTGCCAATAAAGTAGTTTTTGAGAGCAAAAAATCTCTCTTCAAATGGACAATACAGCAGTATACAATGCGCTATATCCAACGAGAAGGTAGTATCGTAGAGGTCTCTTTTATGGCACATGATGATAACGATCAGCATCGAGCTACCAAGATCTCATCTGCTATATTTACCAGACTAGAGCATCTACTACCAAATAAAAAAAGATAAA
>JAMONY010000067.1 GCA_027066325.1 Helicobacteraceae bacterium
AATGATGGACTTGGTTTAAATTCACCTATTTTGACTTTAGTAAAAGCACAAAGTATCATAAAAAAATGGCACAAAAGATCGCCAATAGCGCAGAGGCTCTGTTGAGGGGTTTGCATACATGTTAGTTGAGGACAAAGAGAGCATAAGTGATGAGGCAAAAAAAGAGGCTAGTAGTCATCAAGCTCCTAGCATTAAAATCAAAGATAAAAACTATAACCAACTACGCCCAAAAGATAACCCTAATCCACCAAGACAACTCCAAAACTACCCTAGCATCTAGCAGTAGAGATGATGATGACATCATCAAAACAGTTCTGCTTCACTTAAGAGCCAAGCACTAGACTATTTGCTATAGAAAGTAGCCTTAGTCTGCACTAGATGAAACGGTGACAAATTGTCACCGGTTGAAAATACTAGCTACACCAAACTGGACTCCAATACCGTATCAGTGGTGTTCGATTTTGTCTATAAGGCTTAAGATTCTCTTTTCCATATGCAACTCTTTTGCGTATTTGAGTAGTCTATCTTTTCCTACTAGAAAATACAGAGTCACGATGTCACCAAAAGTGAAGTAGTTTTCGAGGTATTTTTTGACTAAAACATCTTCGGCTATGGGGTAGCCATCTTTGACACTCCAGAAATAATTTGCAAAAAAGTACTCTTTTTTGAATGCTATCTGTCTCATTTTAACATCTCTCTTTTGTCTAGCTCCGTATTGACGATCAGATTTACAAGCTTTAGCTTAATCTTGTCAAGCTTCTCTTTTGAGCCAAGCTTAGAGAACTCATCATAATAGCTATTTGTTTTTTCAAAATCCAAGCTCTCGGTGCCATCGTCACAAAAAGAGTCGATAAACTCAACTAAAGTTTTTTTGCCAATCTGTAAAGAGTAAAACCTCTCTAATTCTTCTAGTCTAATCTTACACTGTTCTAGCAGAGCATATATGTCAAACAGATCTCTTATCTTCTCTCTCCTAAAAAGTGCTAACATCTTTAACTCTGCAATGGCACCCAAGGGCAATATCTTGACATTGACTCCAAGAGATACTGCCTCTTTTTCATACTTGGCAACAATCTCATCTCTCAAGAGATCATTTGGATAAAAAAACTCAACTTTGATTCCATCAAAATTAAACATCATTTTATACTCATCTATATTGTTGCCTGTGTTAACTTTGAATGTTGAAGCACTACTATCTGGTATGAATTTGGCATCATATTTGATGCTGAGAGATTTTAAAAGATTGACTTTTAGTTTTGATCTGCTTATAAAATCCAAATCATAAGATACCCGATGGTTTAGATAATAAGAGAGTGCTGTTCCGCCAATAAAATAAAAATCTTTAAAAACTTCATCATTTTTAATATTATGAAGTAGCTTTTTCACCTCTTGCGTCATATTGTCACCATGAACTTTTAGACTATTATATCATAACTTCTATTCTGTTTTTACAAAAATTAGCACCACTACCCCTCCAAGGTTTAATACACTTACATTACCAAAGTGGAATGTCTATAACTATCTTGCTCTGTATCTCTAAGCAGTTCTCTGCGTTGCCAAATGATATAACTTGAGGTGTGTAGTAGAAAAGTGCCGATAGGTGAATTGGTATGGGTGAGCTTAGTGGTAGTGTATAGCTAGCTTCTGCTCCCCAAGTGGTGCGCAACTAGAGAGCTAGCCACACTCTCCTATGCAGCCACCATCAATGATTGTCCAGTTAAAATCACTGATGAGTTTATCTCTAGCTTCTTTGGAGGCAGAAGAGTATTGGCTACTTCCAGCACCAAAAGTAACATCTTGTTGTAAAGGCAGTTTACTCCAAGCATTTAGAAGTTTATCATAGCTCAATACAGATAGTGCATGACTAAACATACCTTTAAGATTTTTGGCTGAAGAGACATCCCAACCGCTTATGTCAAAATCTAAAGAGGGAATTACTCTGCTAAACATGTGGCTCATGTCTTCTATGTTTGATACATTCCAATCATTGATATTTTTTGGTGTCATACTTACGCTGGCAAACATCGCTCTTGCATTTAGAACTTTTGACAAATTAGGTATGTCAGTTGCATTAAACTCCGTGCTGTTGTGATCCAAAAAAGCAAATCCCATACTCTCAAATGGCATACTTCCCCACTGATTGAGTGCTATCAATTTATCTGCTGGTTCTGCTTTGCCGAAGTCATTAATAGGAAAAAAAGAAACTATTGGAAAGTCTCCATTAATCTTAACTGTATAGATTCCTGCTTTTTCATAAGTGTGCTTTATGGACTCCACTACATCAATATCATACTCTCCATCACCCCAATCTATGGAAAAGTTATAGTCATAGTTATATGCATCACTAGAAATAATAGTTATTTGAACAGTGTCTGCAGGTTGCCATCCTTTGTTATCTGTTTTCCATGTAGTGATAAACGCTCTGCCTACAAACGCACATGTCTCTTCTGATAGTACGGAGTCGATGCCGTTGTTGCTTGTTGCAAAAGCACTAAAACAGTATCTTTTGTGAGTCAAGTTATCATCTAGCTTTATAGAAAAAGTGTTATTTTCACATGTAGCATATAATTCTAAAGGTTCTTTGTCAACAAGTAGAGATATTTTATCACCACTACCACAAACACCAAAGATTGTTGGTTGTAGAGTATCTAAGACTGGTGCACCATCAACACTTAAAGTCGATGGAGTTTGTGGCTGAGTAGTCGAAGTAGACCCATTACTACCGCACCCTGTAAAAATTAAGATTATAAATAGCAGAGCTAGATTAATAGACTTCATATCAATCACCTCTAATAAACCGCAACAGCAAAGCCAAAGTCAAATCTAGTCCAGTAGTCACGCTTGGATGAACGACAAACATTTACTGTGTAGGTTCCAGTGGCATCTGGATATTTTTTGGTTATAGATGTCAATATTTTTTTACGGTACTCCATTAAGTTTTTTGTCCGAATTTCTCTTAAATTTCTCTCTTTTTCAAAAAGTTTCTCTACTGCCTTATAGGTCACTTCTTTGTCGCCTAGAAAATAGCGTTCATTGCCATCGGCATCTTTTGTGAACATAGCGGAGCCAGATTGATCTTTTAGACTATTTGAGAAGAGGGGGGCAAAAGAGACTCTTACTGTACTTGTGGCATCAGAAGATGAACGAATGTGGTCTACAAGAGCACTACTAAGTTTTGGTTTTTCCATAACAATACTCTTCTGCGATGCACCTACCAGTGTAGCAGGAAGAAGCGAGAGCGCCAAAGCACAAACATAAACAGAAGAACGGTAAGTTTTCATAATGCTACCCTTTTGTTGTTCCAGAGATAAACATGATGCTAGCTAAATAATCTTTAATCTATAATTGGTTTTTATATTAAGTTGGAAAAAGAAAGTTTAATTTTATATGCTAAATATTAAAACACTTTTATTTTGATACTTTTTACCAAATAAAATCAAAACTTAAAGCCTAGCCCGATAAACCATGTTTGGCTGAAGGTGGTGTCTAGGGCTTTGAAGTTGGTATCTATCTTGCAGTAGCCTACAGGTACAATTGCTCTGTCTATGATGTCTATAACTATCTTGCTCTGTATCTCTAAGCAGTTCTCTGCGTTGCCAAATGATATAACTTGAGGTGTGTAGTAGAAAAGTGCCGATAGGTGAATTGGTATGGGTGAGCTTAAGAGTATGAAGCACTTTTGCACCAAGACCAAAAGAGAACTCTCTATATGCGCCTATCTTCTGTTGGACTAGAAAGTGCGCATCTATCATGTAGGCGTCTTTGTTAAGATCACTATTGGAAGTATACCCCAGTTACAGGTTGTGAGCCAGCGGGCGATTATCAAGGATTTATTGATCAGGAAAACTCAGTATTTTAATACAGTCTTGTGCTTGGTTTAAGTAGATATAGACTTAGTTGCAAGCAATTTTTTAAACAAAGTCTTAATTCCGCCCCCTAACCAAAAACTACAAGCCAAGAGAAAAATCTTTAAAGTATACTAATACACTTAACATAAACTACATACAAAAGGCTCTTAGAATGCTAAAACACCTCCTCATAACAGCAGTAGTACTACTAAGCTTAACAGGCTGTGTAACATCAGAAGAGAGTATAGATGAGAGCACTACCTCTAGTAGCTCATCTACTCTAAGTAGTAGCAGTAGTAGTCTATCTAGCTTAGTCTCTAGTAGCTCAAGATCATCTATCTCTAGCTCTTTGTCTAGTAGCTCAAGCTCTATGATAAGCTCTATAGTAAGCTCATCTAGTAGTAGTGCTCTATCATCCAGCTCAAACCCCACAACAGACTCCAGCTCATCCACATCTAACTCAAGCTCATCATCTAGCTCTACTGATATCATTGCGCCATCTAGCTCAAGTTCATCATCTACCTCAAGTAGCATATCTACAAGTAGCTCAAACTCATCTACCTCAAACTCATCTAGCAGTTCATCATCTATCTCTAGCACTAGCTCAAGCTCATCT
>JAMONY010000068.1 GCA_027066325.1 Helicobacteraceae bacterium
TTTGAGTGGATCTCAAAACAGAGTTATCCGGAGCTAACAGATGAGGAGCGCGCGTTTTTAGACAATGAGACTGATGAGCTGTGTGCTATGAATGATGATGCAGAGGTTTTTAAGAAGCGAGATTTGTCACCTCAGGTGTGGGAGTTTATGAAGAGTAAGAAGTTTTTTGGCATGGTTATCCCAAAGGAGTATGGAGGGCTTGGATTTAGCGCACTTGGGCATAGTGCTGTTGTGCAGAAGCTAGCCTCACGATCTCAAGTTCTTGCTATAACAGCAATGGTTCCAAACTCCATAGGTCCAGCAGAGCTGATTTTAGAGCATGGAACACAAGAGCAGAAAGATCACTACTTACCGCGTCTAGCAGATGGGCGCGATCTACCATGTTTTGCCCTCACAGAGCCACTAGCTGGCAGTGATGCTACATCTATACACTCAACTGGTGTGCTCTTTAAAGACAAAAAAGATCAGATAAAGATCAGACTCAATTTTGAGAAAAGATATATCACACTAGGCTCTGTAGCTACCGTGTTGGGTCTTGCATTTGTACTGAAAGATCCAGAGCAGATATTGGGCAAAGAGGATGACCTTGGTATCACTTTTGCACTTGTGCCATCAACTGCTAAAGGTTTAGTGCAAGGTAGACGACATGATCCACTTGGTGTACCGTTTATCAACTCACCACTTAGTGGCACAGATGTTGTTATAAATATTGATGATATTATTGGCGGTAGAGATGGTGTTGGTGAGGGGTGGAAGATGCTTATGGAGTCACTAAGTGTGGGCAGAGGCATATCGCTACCATCAACAGGGTGTGGTGGTATTAAGTTAACTGCCAGAGTTACTGGTGCATATGCGATGGTGCGAGAGCAGTTTGGCATACCAATTGCGCGTTTTGAGGGGATTAGATATGAGCTTGCAAATATAGCCGCATTTACATACATGATGGATGCCGCACGCATATACACCATAGGGGCGATAGATGATGGCAAAAAGCCAGCTGTTATTAATGCTGTTATGAAGTACCATGCTACTGAAAAGTTTAGAGATGTGATCAATAGCGGCATGGATATTTTAGGCGGTGCTGGTATCATACTAGGCAAAAAAAATCTACTAGGACACGCTTATATGGGTGCTCCTATAGCCATAACGGTTGAGGGTGCAAATATCATGACACGCACACTTATACAGTTTGGTCAAGGTGTGATTAGGTGTCACCCATACGCTTATGAGGAGATTGAAGCTCTTGAGAGAGGTGATGTAGAGGCATTTGATAAGTACTTTTTTAAACATGTTGGTTTTACTCTCACCAATGGCTTAAGAGCTGCAATACTTAGTGTAACCAGAGGAGTTGTACATATGCCACACTATGATGGTGAGCTAGCGCGATATGAGCAGAAATTGGTTAGTTCAAGCGCCTCATTTGCATTTTTTACCGATGTGGTTATGGCTCTTTATGGCGGCGGATTTAAGCAGCGCGAGATGTTAAGTGCTAGATTTGCAGACATACTGTCATGGATGTATCTGCTTAGTGCTACAATGCGCCGATATGATGCTGAAGGTAGGCGTCAAGAGGATCGTGTCTATCTTGAGTGGGTAGCCAAATACTCACTCAATCAGATCCAGCTATCATACGAGCAGATTTTTGAAAATCTAGGTAGCGGTGTTATTGGTTGGATCTTTAAGTATCCTGTTAGATGGTATGCGAGATTAAACTCTTTGAGTACTCCTCCAAGCGATAAGGATCATATCAGAGTGAGCCAGACTCTACTAAGAGCAGATGAGTTAAGAGAGCGGTTAACGGATGGTATTTTTATACCACAAGATAGCTCACAGAGTCTATACAACATAGAAAAAGCCTTTGCACAGGTTGAGCAGACGCTGCCTATAAAGCGTAAAATCAAAAAAGCTATCCGCGCCAAAACACTTCCAAAAGCACCTTTGACAACACTGTTTGACAAAGCTCTAGAAGAGGGTGTTATTACTCAAGATGAGCTAGAGCTACTAAAAAGCACACAAATACTTAGCGATGAGGTGGTACAAGTAGACTCCTATGAGAGCCAAAAATATGTAGATAGAGTGTTAGATTAAGTACTCCAGTTACCACATTACACAAAGAGCATATTTTTTGCTCTTTACCTCCATTAAAAATCAGAACAAAATACTATTTGCTTAAAAATTAATCATAGCACTAAGCTAATTTTTTAGGCATACATGATAAAATTACACATTTAGTTTGAAGATTTTATATTTAAGGACCTGTATGCATTGGCTTGATGATTATGTGAAGCGACTTTTGATTGTGCTTGTAGTAGGAGGTGTGGTCTCAGTTGTAGCCATTGCGCTTTTGCAGCCAAGCTCTTGGGGTGAGTATGGTAATTATAGAGGCGACGCACTCAAAGATGAGGCAGCTAAGCCTCTAGTATATGGCGATAATGCCTCATGTGTAGAGTGTCATGGAGAGATCAATGAGCTAGCGCGCGGTGATGTGCATAAAAATATCTCTTGTGAGATGTGTCACACTCCAGTAAGTGAACATGTTAGAGATGGCAAAAAGATCAAAGATGCTCTAGTTGTTGGTGTAAAGGAGCAAAATAGCCTCTGTTTAAAGTGTCATAGCAAGATGATGGGTCGAGGTGAAAAGTTCCCTATGGTAGATGCTAAACTACACCTCGAAGAGCTTGAAGTTCGTCCAACTAGTAGCTGCAATAGATGCCATACAGTTCACGCTCCTATGGAAAATATCAACTATGTTAAGAAGCTAAGAGAGTTGCGCGAGAAGAGAAGAGCCTTAAAAGAGGAACGACTTCTAGAAGAGAGTGAGCTGCGTAAGTTAGAATTAGAAAAAGCAAAGGATTCTGATGAGAGTTAATCAAGAGTTGATAGATAGAGATAGAAGAGGTTTCATACAGAGTGTTGTAACAGGCTCTGTTGGTGGCTCACTAATGCTTATGATACCTATGAGTTCATCTCTTGGTAAAGAGCTCTCAAGTAGTAGCAGCGAAGCAAAAGTCAATCCTATAAATCTAGATGCAAACTACTGTTTTATGGTAGATGTTACAGGCTGTATTGGGTGTGGTAACTGCTGTGTTGCAGATAGAAAAGAGAACAATGTTCCAGAGGGTCAATATAGAACTTGGGTTGAGAGATATGTGATAGATATATATAATACCGTTTATGTAGATGCTCCTGATGGTGGCGAAAAGGGCTATAGTGAGCCTAGAACTGACATAGAAGCTACCATTAAAGAGGCATTTTTTGTACCTAAGCTTTGCAATATGTGTGAAGATCCATCTTGTGTGCAGGGTTGTCCTATATCTGCTACTTTTACTACCCCAGATGGTTTTGTTATAGTCGATAGCGATCACTGTGTTGCTTGCGGATACTGCGTTATGGCTTGTCCGTATGGGGTTAGATTTATCAATGAAGAGACAAAAGTTGCCGATAAGTGTACTTGGTGTTATCATAGGGTTCGAAAAGGTAAGCTTCCAGCATGTGTGCAAGCGTGCCCAACTGGAGCTAGAAAATTTGGAGATCTGAATGATCTAGAGAGTGAAGTATCTAAGATATACAGAAGCGCAGAGCGACTAGAGGTGCTCAAGCCTGAACTTGGCAATGAGCCAACGCTTTACTATATCAATTCACGAGAGGAGGTAGTCTAATGCAAGATATGGGTTATGTATTTCCAAATGATCTGCATGTTCACTGGAACTTGATGGTAGTTGTCTATCCATACATACTTGGTATGGTAGCGGGCGCATTTTTTATCTCCTCACTATCGAGAGTTTTTGGTGCCATCTCTTTGGCAGGGATATCTAAATTTGCACTTATATTTGCACTTGCTTGGTTGCCATTTGTAACGGTACCACTGATTAACCACCTGGGTCATCCGGAGCGATTTATGAACATGATGATCACTCCAAATTTTGAGACACCATCATTAATGGCAGGTTTTGGCGTGCTCTTTACTCTCTATGCTGTTTTTCTGATACTTGAGGTACTTTTTGTATATAGGTATGAGTTTATTACACTTAGAAATAGATCTACTGGCTTTAAGAAGAGTCTCTATAATGCACTACTTTTGGGCACCAATGACACATCTGCACAGAGTAGAAAAAGAGACATTAGAGTCTCCATGTTACTTAGTTCTATAGGCATACCTCTAGCAGCTTTACTGAATGGATATGAGGGTTTTGTACTTGGTACAATAGATGCAAATATCTTATGGAACACTCCTTTGATGCCAATTATATTTTTCTTCTCTGCTTTAGTATCTGGAGTAGCTGGTGTTATCTTGTTTTACATACTAGCAAAAGCGATCACCAATAAACTAGACGATATAGAGACTGAGACACTACGCACTCTTACTAAGATATTGTGGGCACTATTTGCATTTACATTTGCAGTTCAGATGATTGACATAGCCTCTTTGGCATACGCTAGTACACATAGATGGGATCTTATAAACTCACTTCTAAGCGGACCTCTTAGCTTCTCATACTGGACTATGCAGGTTATGATACTTAGCATTATCCCAGCTATAGTTTTAGCTATATTGTCACTTAGGATTGTAAGTAGAAAAATCATATTAATAGCTCTTCCAGTAGCTGCTTTAATGCTGCTGGCCGAGGTCTTTTTTATGAGATGGAACACGGTTATAGGTGGACAGATTTTAGCAAACAGCGATAGAGGTTTTGCTACCTATCATCCACTTATGTTTGAGAAAGAGGGGATACTAGTCAGCGCACTTTTGTTAATCTTACCAATAGTTCTATTTTGGTTGCTTAGTAAGATATTTCCATTATGGGATACAGATAGGATCAAGAGACACATTACGCACTATAAGCGTTAAACACTACTAGCGCCTCTGATGCCCTGAGTCTAACTCACGGTTTTAGAGGTGCTAGATCAATTTTTTGCAAGGAGAGAGTATGAGATTTCGTAATTTAGTTGCGATGGTAGTTTTGCTATGTCTATCTACAGTGGCATTTGCAACAACAAAAGAGTCATCAAAGGTGCGCCAAGAGGCGATTAAAGATAGGAATGATAAGTGTGTTACTTGTCATATGAAAGAGTCAAGATCATTGACAAAGCAGTGGGAACACTCAGCACACGAGGCAGCAGATGTAGGTTGTTACACTTGTCATGCTACGAGTAAAGATAATGATTTTGGATACATGCATGAGGGTCAGTTTATCTCAACAATTCTCTCTCCAAATGACTGTAAATTTTGTCATGAAAAAGAGACAAAAGAGATGACAAACTCTCACCACGCAACAGCTGGTCAGATCATGGCATCACTAGATAACATGTTAGCAGAGACTATAGCCTCTATGCCAGATACCATAGCTGACGCAGTTAGTGGTTGTTGGCAGTGTCACGGCTCTATAGTTAAGCTAGAGAGAGATAAGTTTGGTAAAAAAATCTTCAATGCTGAAGGTGCGCCAAAGCTTGACTATAAGACATGGCCAAACTCAGGCATAGGTCGTCTAAATCCAGATGGAAGTCGTGGTAGCTGTAATGCTTGTCACTCAAAACACAGTTTTGATGCTAGTCGCGCAAGACAACCAGAAAATTGTGGTAAGTGTCACTTAGGACCAGATCATCCTCAAAAAGAGATCTATGAGGAGTCTAAGCACGGTATTGCTTACTATGCTTCACCAAAAGGTGAGGGTGATAGAGGTATGAATATCTATAAGCAGGGTAAATGGGTACTTGGTAAAGATTATTTTGAAGCACCAACATGTGCAACTTGTCACATGGGAGCTTATAGAAAATCTAACGGTAGCATTGTTAAGGGAACTCACAATGTTGGTGATCGTATATCATGGACGCTACGCCCACCTATATCTATGAAGCTAAACCGTGTAATCTTTGAAGACGGTACGGTTCAAGATATAACTGGTGAGAAGCCACCACGCGTTGGATCAACTCAAACATATAAAGACTATGTGGTAAAAGATGGAAAACTTGTTAAAGTGTTGACTAAGAAAGTTGTTAAAAAGGTTCTCTCTTGGAAAGACAGAAGATCTGGTATGCAACAAGTGTGTAAAACTTGTCACTCAACTCCAAAGGTTGAGAACTTCTATAAGCAGTATGATGATCTAGTCTATACTTATAATGAGAAGTTTGCAATACCTGGTCTATCTTTGGTAAATGAGATGAAAAAAGATAAGATTTGGAAAAATTCTGGCTTTCAGACAGCACAAGAAGATCTAGGTTATATCTGGTTTGAGATCTGGCACCATGAAGGTAGAAGAGCTAGAATGGGTGCAGCTATGATGGGACCTGATTATACTCACTGGCATGGTCTATATGAGGTTGCAAGACACTTCTATAGTAAGTTCATACCAAAAGTTCAGAAGCTAGCAGACAAAGCTGGTAAGGGTGAGAAGTATAAAAAACTCATCAAAGAGATCATGGATCGACCTGAACATGAGTGGAATAAGACAGGCGGTAATCCTGAGCTCTTAAGAGCTATTGATGCAGAAAATGCTGCTAGATACGGCAAAGATAACAAATAACATAAAGAGGCATTTTTGCCTCTTTGCATAGGGATATAAATGAGATCTATTTTAACACTACTTTTATTGACAGTATCGATGTTTGCGTCATCTAATCTATTTGAGAAGATTGAAGGCTTAAATGTAGGTATAGGTGAGTATAAACTTGGTAAAAAGTTAACAGTTGCACAGAAGAGTAGTGCTAAGAGAGATTTGCTAGAGACAAATAGCGATAAGATATATAAATTTAGAGACAATGATATCTATATAAGTGTAGATAAAGCTAGTGATCGAGCTGTTGTAATATATAGAGTTTTTGAGGATCAAAACTCAACAGATCTAAAACGCATACTAGGTGGTGCTATTGGCGCTTATGCAGAGCCTACCACCATGTCTCATGGTAACATAGTGTACTGGGTCTATAGAAAAGATGGATCTTTAATCACCAATGATGACTATGAGCAGTGGAGAAATAGACAGCTTAATAGCGACAATAACTCAACATCTCACGGTTTAAATTATGCCACTCTCAATAAACTCTATACTGTTAAGCTAAGTAGCAGCAAGATGTTTGAGAGTGATGAGAAGTTTGATGATGCTAAGGCGTATCTGATTGTAAGCTCTCAAGCTCTACTAGAAGAGATTGTAAAATAAGCTAGATGCCAAAAACTAACGATATCTTAATCTCTGCATTTGGACTTGCAAAGGGTGAGAGGGTAGTTAGTGAAGATAGTTACAGTGTTAGAACTTTTGGTGATATCACGATAGGTATTGTTGCTGATGGTGTTGGAGGTAGTGGTGAGGGTGCTAGTGCTTCAAGAAGAGCTGTTGATTACCTAACCAATAATTTTAAAAATCGTCCAAAAACTTGGGATATCGCTAAGTCACTAAAACTCTTCATAGAGAATATTAACAACATACTATATCAAGACTCGCTTGAGCAGTATGGACAAAACAGACTACTAACTACCTTGGCTATAGTTGTCATACATAATAACCGTCTTTACGGGGCAAATGTTGGGGACTCTAGGATCTACCTTAGGCGCTCTAACTCTTTAGAGCAGCTTAGCTTTGATCATAATGATAGCCAAAAGGAGCATCTATTAACCCAAGCTCTTGGCGCAGATGTTGATGTAAATCCACACTTTTTTGAAAATGATCTACGCACAGGCGATAAGTTGCTACTCTGTAGTGATGGGCTCTATACAATTTTTGATGATAACCAACTAAATGATAAGTTAGCTACTTTAAGCGCTTTGAGTATCATCAAACAGGCTAGTAGAGTGATGGATGAGACTCTTGATGATGACACTTCAGCTGTTGTGATTGAGATCAAAGCGCTAAATCAGATAGCGCTATTAAAAAGAGAGAAGCTACCTATAGCAGGTGAGCTAAATATAGATGACAAGATAGATGGATTTATCTTAAAAAGAGCACTAGCTCCATCAAAACGGAGCTGGGTAGCATCTGATGGCAAGAAAAAAGTTGTTTTAAAATTTGCAGATATGAGCGCTGTGGATGATGAGTGGATGTTAGATATTTTTATCAAAGAGGCTTGGAACGCAACTCGCTTAAAAGCTGGCTTTTTTCCAAAGGCCTTTATACCTCAAGAGCGTAGTAGTCGATACTATGTGATGGAGTATATAGATGGTGGAGATCTACACAGCTATATAGAGCGCAATAGAAAGCTTAGTGTAGATGATGCGGTAGCTTTAGCTAAGTTTATGCTTAAATCTTGCATATATCTAGCTAGTTATGATCTAGCACATGGTGATATAAAGCCTGAAAATATCATGCTTACAAAACGAAAAGAGCATCTGATTTTTAAGTTTATAGATTTTGGGCTTATAACGGAATTTTTCTCAACAGAGTCAAAGGCTGGCACTCCATCGTATCTGGCTCCTGAGAGATTTATGGGTGCGACCATTAGTGAAAAAACAGAGATTTATAGCATAGGTGTGACGCTATATATGGCGCTAACTGGTGAGTTGCCATATGGAGATATAGGTGATCAAGAGAGCCCAAAATTTGCACCCCCCTTAAGAGCTAGAGAGCATAACGACAAGATACCAGAGTGGCTAGATCATATCATATATCGCTCTATTAGCATCTATGAAGATAAGCGATATTCTCTATTTAGTGAGATGCTTTTTGATCTAGATAATAGCGATAAAGTCAAATCTTTTTTTACCGAAGATACTCCACTCATAGAGAAAGATCCTGTCAAGTTTTACAAGATAGGCTTTGGAGTCTCTATTGTGTTAAACATAGCTCTAGTACTACTATTGTTAAATCAATAAAGCTCTTTTTTTACTCTTTTTTGCTACAATGTGACTCTTGAAGGTATTGATAGCTACTTTAGCCTGAGTGGTGCGATGTCACGCATATCAAGGGGTTCTACAGATCGTTATTGTGGAAGTTGTAGTGGTCTTTGTGCGTCGGTGATCTTGTTTGAAGAGTCAAATCTTAGAGACTGCCGCCTAATGAGACTCTCACTCTACATTTTTTTGGCTTTGAGAACCAAAGCTACTATGCGGAGCGCCCACTTGGGTCTTTTAAAGTAGCTATCAATATTTTTGTGAAAGTTTAACTATTTAGGAACAGAGATGAATGTTATGATCGTAGGCAGTGGTGGGCGTGAGTACTCTATAGGCTTAGCACTAAAGAGAGATAGTAGTGTAGATAAGATATATTTTGCCCCTGGAAATGGCGCCTCAAAAGATCTAGGCACCAATGTTCTCATAACAGATTTTGCAAAGTTGGCAGACTTTGTGGTAGATAACAGCATTGATCTCACCATAGTAGGACCAGAGACACCACTTAGTGAGGGGATTGTTGATCTGTTTCGAGATAGGGGATTGGTAATCTTTGGACCCACTAAATCTGCTGCAAGGCTTGAGGGTTCTAAGGTCTATATGAAGAACTTTCTTGCCAAATATGAGATCCCAACAGCCAAATATATAGAGACTAACTCACTTGAGGAGGCTACTGAGTTTATAGCAACACTTGATGATGAGCGTGTGGTTGTAAAAGCAGATGGGCTCTGTGCAGGCAAGGGTGTTATTATCGCAACTTCACACCAAGAGGCAACTGATGCTACACAGCATATGTTAGATGGAAGCTCATTTGGTGAGGCTGGCAAGCGTGTTGTAGTTGAGCAGTTTTTAGATGGTTATGAGTTGTCTATGTTTGCAATTTGTGATGGTGATGACTTTATCTTACTTCCAGCAGCGCAAGATCATAAGAGATTACTAGATGGTGATGAGGGACCAAATACAGGTGGAATGGGTGCTTATGCACCGACACCATTGGTTGATGATGTTATATACGAGAAGGTTAAAGAGAGGGTGATACGACCAACACTAAGTGGTATGAAGAGTGAAGGTGCGCCTTTTGAGGGTGTACTTTTTATAGGGCTTATGATTGTTGATGGTGAGCCTATTACACTTGAGTTTAATGTCCGTTTTGGTGATCCTGAATGTGAGATTTTGATGCCACTTCTAAAGAGTCCAGCTAGTGAGCTATTCTATAAAGCAGCCACAAATAATATATCAGAGCTTAATGTTGAGTTTAGTAATCAGTATGGAGTGGGTGTTGTTATGGCAAGTCGTGACTATCCATATAAAAGTAGCCCAAGTTGTGAGATTATTGTTGATGAGATAGTACATGATGATCTGCTTCAGAACTCTCACATATCATATGCGGGTGTAAGTGAAGAGGATGGCGTGTTATTTGCATCTGGAGGCAGAGTGCTTGTCTGTGTCGGTTTAGGAGATAGCATACAAGAGGCTAGAGATAGAGCATATATGCTTGTTGCTCAGGTGCACTTTGCGGGCAAGCAGTTGCGTAGTGACATAGCCTATCAAGCTCTCAATTAAGAGTAGCTACTCTATGCGTAGCGTATGGCTACTACTATTTTTGAGCATTTTAGCTGTTGCTAATGAGCGGGTTACACTTATAGCAACTTGTTTAGACTCAAACAGTAGTGGTGTAAAAGCTAGTGATAATGTATCGGTTTTTTATGATGATTACCATCTTAGTGCCAAGCGTGCACACTACAGTAGAGACAGTTCTGTATTGGAGCTTTTTGGTAGCGTTGTAGCCATGAAGGGTGATGAGTATCTCTCTTTGGGTGAGTATGCAAAGTTTGATATCAATAAAAAAGAGCGTCTAATTAGACCATTTTTTCTACTAGATCGCAACCAGAGTATCTGGATGAGCTCTCATAGTGCAAGTGCTGATAATGATCTGTTTGAGGTAGATAGTGGTGTAGTCTCAAGTTGTGATGTAACTAATCCTCTCTGGCAGATTCACTTCGGTGGTGCAGAGTATAATAGCCAAACACGCTGGATTAATCTCTATAATGCTTGGTTAAACATATATGGGGTTCCGCTATTTTATCTACCATATTTTGGCTATTCACTCGATGATAGAAGGCGTAGCGGTCTACTGATGCCATACTTTGGGCTATCTAGCAGTGAGGGTTTTTTTTATGAGCAGCCACTATATATAGCACCTCATAAGAGTTTTGACATTGAACTAAGACCACAGATTCGCACTACTAGGGGTGTTGGGCTCTACTCAAAGTTACGATTTGTTGACTCAAATGTCTCAAGTGGTAGTCTTAGAGTAGGGTATTTTAAAGAGGATCAGAAGTTTGCCGACAAGTTTGATCTTGCCAATAGCGAACATTATGGTTTAGATTTCAAGTACGCCAATAGTGAAGTTTTAGATCGCTGGTTAGATCTTAAGCTTGATGGTGAGTCTGGTCTCTATGCAGACATAAGCTTAATGAGTGATATCGCATACATAAATCTCTCATCAAACGATGAGACTAAAAATGCAACTTCAAACCAGATACTATCAAGAGTCAATCTTTTTTACAATACCCAAGAGAGCTATTATGGAGCCAATTTTAGATACTATCTTGATCTAAAAAAGCAGAGCAATGATGATACCTTGCAGAGCCTGCCATCTCTACGATATCATAGATATCTTAAGAGTTTTTTAGATGAGCATATGTACTATACATTTAACATCAAAACTACCAATCTATATAGACCACGAGGTGTTAATGCGATAGATACAGATCTTTATCTGCCGCTTACACTTCAGGCATCATTTTGGGATGAGTGGATTAGCCTCTCTTACAGTGCTCAAATGAGTGGAAAATATATCACCTTTTCAGGTAGAGCTCTTGAGTCAAATGTACTTAGTAAGAGTGAGTACAATAGTGGCATATTTGCTAGATTTTATCACAATATAAATCTAAATACTCAGAGTTTTAAGCGCTACTCAGAGTACACTCACACAGTTGTGGCAGATGCTAGCTACAGGAAGGCTGGTGTTGAGCATAGAAGTGGATATTATGAAGATAAACAAAGGGTCTGCAATCGGTACAATGCATCTGATAACTTTGAGTGTGATTTTTACTCTATTGCCAATATAGAAGAGGTTGTGGATGTAAAGTTGACGCAGTTTGTAAATGCCAAAGATGGCTCACAGCTACTCTATCATCGTCTCTCACAAAGACTATCATTAGACCCTCTGAAAGAGCGTCTAAGTGAACTTGAAAATGAGATAGATTGGAAGATTACCCCATCTATATCTATCTATTCAGATCTATTTTTCAACTACCAAAGATCACTTCTTTCTAAGATGATAAGCTCTGTACGCTATAATGATAAAACATTTTCAGCAAAAGCCTCTTTTATGTATGAAGATAGGGAGTCTGATATCGATCTACGCTACACAAACTATCTTGTGTTTGATCTGCTATATAGACATAGTGAACACTATGACTACTTTGCAAAGGTAGCGTATGATGTTGAATATAGTAGAAAAAAGTATGCAGAGATAGGTTTTTTGTACTCTAAGAGATGTTGGGAGTTTGGATTGAGATATGTAGAGAATAACCGCCCAATTCTTGCACAAAATAGAGCATCATCTGTTTATGATAGATATATATATCTAACTCTTCAACTCTCACCTATTGGTGGTGCACAGATGAACTATAAGCTTAGTAGAACACAGGAGTAGATATGGGCAGAAAAGAGCTTTTTAAAGATAGAGATGATGCTAGTGTTGCTCTGATGCAACATCTCCCACTTGAACAGATGAAGAGGGAGGATTGGTTGCTTGTTGGTATATCAGAAGATGCTGTTGTGATAGCTGGTGCAATTGGTCAGAAGCTTGGCTTAGAGATAGAGTGGTTAGTTGGCGCTGCTATCACTGCTCCAGCTAACAGTAATTGTGAGCTTGGAAGAGTCAGTGAGACGCAAGAGCTCATCATAAACGATGATCTTGTTAAAGCATTTGATATAAAGTACGACTATGTGTATGCTCAAGCAAAAAGAGAGCTTGAAGAGAAGATACTCTCTAAAGTCTACAGATATCGCAAAGGTAGAGTTCTCAAAGAGTTTGAAGGCAGAAACATACTACTTATAGACGATGGTGCTGATAGCGGTTTGAAGTTAATGTGTGCCATAAAGACCGCTCTTCTAAAGTCTCCAAATGCAGTCTATATAGCTCTACCAGTGATACCAAAAGAGGTCAAAAGGGCTACAGAATCTATCTGCGATAGTGTATTTTTTGTTCATGAGCTTGATGACTATATAGAGACTTCATGTTATTATGGTAAACTTGAGAGCATAGAAGATGAGATGATAATTAAAATATTAGGAAATTAGATGGATTATGATGTAATAGTATCTCTAAGTAACAGAGTTGAAGAGTATGAGTTAAAGAGTATAGCAAAGCAAGCAAATGGCTCTGCATGGCTCAAGTGTGGTGGTGCTGTTATATTGGCAACTGTTGTTATAGATGAGACAGCTGTTGTTGAAGAGGGTTTTTTACCTCTAACAGTTCAATACATACAGAAGAGTTATGCAGCTGGTAAGATACCTGGAGGATTTATTAAGCGAGAGAGTAAGCCTAGTGATTTTGAAGCTTTAACATCAAGATTGGTGGACAGATCACTCCGTCCTATCTTTCCAAAAGGTTTTGCAAATCCTATACAGATAACCATATTGGTGCTAAGTTGTGATGAGGATTCAGATCTTCAAACACTAGCCCTTAGTGCCGCTTCAGCAGCTCTATACAATAGTGACATAGATATCAACGAGTCAGTAGCAGCACTTCGCATAGCTAAGATAGATGACCAGATAGTCTTAAATCCTACGCTAAGAGAGTTGAAGAGTAGTACGCTAGATATCTGTATAGCTGGAACCAGTAAAGATCTACTCATGATAGAGATGAGAAGCATAGGTGGTATGGTGTTGGACTCTACTCAGAGCATGGCACTAGATCCCATGATGAGTGCTTCTGCTGTAAGATATAGCAGCAATGCTATCAAAGAGGATGAGTTTATTGAGATACTCAAAGAGGCACAACTCTACCTACAAGAGGCAAACAGTGCTTACATAAAAGCTTTTGCACCCACTAAAAAAGAGACTCTAAAACTTGTCTGCTTAAATGATAAGCCATCGGAAAAACTTGTTGAGTTTATCCAGACAGAGCATATTGATCAGATTAAAGATGCTATTAAGACGATGGCAGTTAGTGAGAGATCAACAGCTCTAAGGTCTCTTCGCAAAACGATACTACAGACTCAAGAGTTTGATGAGCTTGAGCTTAAAAGAGCTATAGAGCATGTCAAAAAGAGTGTGGTACGCTCACAGATACTAAAGAGCGGCATTAGAGCAGATGGTAGAGGGGTTGATGAGATCAGAGATATAGACATATTGACCAATGTCTTACCAAATGCACACTCATCTTGTCTCTTTACACGAGGTCAAACTCAGGCTCTAGTTGCTCTTACATTGGGTAACAACAAAGATGCTCAGATGTATGAGGAGTTAACAGATAGTAGTGCGCAGTATGAGTCATTTATGGTGCACTATAACTTTCCTGGATTTAGTGTTGGCGAAGCATCACCAGTAGCTCCACCAAAAAGGCGCGAACTAGGTCATGGTAATTTGGCTGCAAGAGCCCTAGAGCCGATCTTGTGTGCACCATCCCAGACCATTAGGTTAGTCTCTGAGATTTTAGAGTCTAATGGCTCATCATCAATGGCAACTGTCTGTGCTGGTTATATGGCATTAAGAGCTGCAGATATAGAGACAGTTGAGAGTGTAGCTGGTGTAGCAATGGGTCTTGTTTGTGATGGTGATGAAGCTGTTGTGTTGTCTGATATTACGGGGTTAGAAGATCATGATGGAGATATGGACTTTAAAGTTACAGGTTCATCTGATGCTATTACGGCACTGCAGATGGATATCAAGTTAGGTGGCATATCGCTTGAGCTTTTAAGTCGTGCTCTATATCAAGCTAGAGATGCAAGAGTTCATATTATCAAAATCATGGAGCAAGCGCAGAGCAAGATTAAATTAAGTGACACACTTCCTAGTAGTGATCTGTTCAATATAGACCCTAGTCGTATAGCAGAGGTGATAGGACAAGCAGGTAAGACTATTCGTGAGATTATAGAGAAGTTTGAGGTTGCTATTGATATAGATAAAAAAGTTGGTAGCGTTAAACTTACGGGTGCTAGTAAAGAGAAGCTAAAGGGGGCAAAAGAGCATATCCAAAATATACTCAACAGCCCAGCTCAACCAAAAGTAGAGTATAGCGTGGGTGATAAAGTCGATGGTATAGTAAAGCGAATCGTAGACTTTGGAGCTTTTATTGAGTTACCAGGCGGTGTTGATGGACTTTTACATATATCGAAGATATCAGATGAGCGCATAAGTTGTGTTGCTGATGTGCTTAGTGAAGGCAGCCCTATTAGAGTTGAAATCTTAGAGTTTAAGGGCAATAAGATTAGTTTAGGAAGAGGTTAGGCATGGGTAAAAAGATCACTTTAAACACCATAAGGGAGTCTAAGGGCAACACACCTTTATGTGTCATAACTGCTTATGACGCACTCTTTGCTAGACTCTTTGCAGACTCTGCTGATATCATACTTGTAGGCGACTCACTCAATATGAGTTTTGCAGGCAAAGATGATACATTGAGTACAACTCTAGATCAGATGATCTATCATGCACAAGCGGTCAATCAGGGTGCACCAGACACTTTTACTATATGTGATATGCCATTTGGTACATATAGTGATACTAAAAGTGCTATCAAAAATAGCATTAGAGTCTACCAAGAGACAAGTTGTGATGCTATCAAGATAGAGGGCGGAGTTGAAAAAGCTAAGATTGTTCAGGCGCTTACCGATGAGGGCATAGCAGTCTGTGGACATATCGGACTACTTCCTCAAAGTGTGCGTGGTGATGGTGGCTACAGGGTTAGAGGCAAGAGCGAAGCAGATGTGATGAAACTTGTAGATGATATAGGAGCTATTGAGGAGGCTGGAGCATTTTGTGCAGTCATAGAAGGTGTGAAGTCTGAAGCAACTGTGATAGTTGGTGAGAGTACAAAACTTCCTCTTATAGGCATAGGTGCAGGAAACTCTGTAGATGCACAGGTACTTGTTTTTTCAGATCTACTTGGGCTCTATGAGCCATTTGTACCAAAATTTGTTAAAAAGTATGCAGATGGAGCTAGTATCACAAAAGATGCGCTAAAACGCTTTAGAAAAGAGGTGCAAAATAGATCTTTTCCCTCTAAGGAGCAGTGTTACTGATGGAGCGTATCGTTGAGGTTGAGAAGTTTGATATTGAGCAGAGTGTTGAGACAACATTAAGACCACAAGCGTGGAGCGAGTATATAGGTCAAGAGCGAGTAAAGAAAAATCTCTCAGTCTTCATAGAAGCAAGTAAAAAACGCTCAGAGGCACTAGATCACACACTCTTTTATGGACCTCCTGGTCTTGGTAAGACTACTTTAGCACTGATTATAGCTAGTGAGATGGGAAGCAATATTAAGATAACCGCGGCTCCCATGATAGAGAAGAGCGGAGATTTAGCAGCAATATTAACCAATCTTGAAGAGGATGATATACTCTTTATAGATGAGATACACCGTCTCTCTCCAGCGGTTGAAGAGATACTATATCCTAGCATGGAGGATTTTCGTCTTGATATCATCATAGGTAGTGGTCCAGCAGCTCAGAGTGTAAAGATAGATCTGCCACGCTTCACTCTCATAGGTGCTACCACACGCGCTGGAATGTTATCAAACCCTCTAAGAGACAGGTTTGGTATGAGTTTTAGGATGCAGTTTTATACACCAGACGAGCTCTCAACTATCATCGTTAAAGCCAGCGATAAACTCAACAAAACCATCACAGATGATGCCGCTATGCAGATAGCAAAACGCTCAAGAGGCACACCGCGCATAGCTCTTAGGCTGTTGCGACGAGTTCGTGATTTTGCCGATGTGGCTGATGAGAGTCATATTGAGCAACCACGCACCATGTTTGCTTTAGAGGAGCTTGGTATCAATGAGCATGGTTTTGATGAGATGGATATAAGACTTCTTAAGCTTCTTGTGCAGGCAAAAGGGCGTGCTCTTGGACTTAGCACAATATCAGCAGCATTAAGCGAAGATGAAGGGACCATAGAAGATGTAGTAGAGCCATATCTGTTGGCAAATGGTTACCTAGAGCGTACCGCTAGAGGTAGAGTAGCTACAAAAAAGAGCTATGAAGTCCTAAACTTTTTTCCACCAGCAGATAGACCAGCACTACTTTAGTGGTTTAGGTAGTTTGGTAAAATGGCTTACAAGAGTGGAAGCTAGCATAAAACCCAAATAACCATAGAGATATCTTGGTTGGTAGGTCGGTATTTTGTTTTGCACTCTTTTATAAAGCAGCATTGACACTTTAGATTGTTTTTATGGAGCAGCTTCTAGTACAATCAAGAAGAGGATTATTGTAAATATGAAATAGCAGATTAAGAGTAGTAGCAGAGATCTTTAAGAGTTAAAGGGGTATAATTGGCAAAAAATGGAGTAGAGCTTGAAGCTAGAGATTTGTGGCAAACATATAGATATAGGGTCAATAAAAGAGGCTAAAGAGGTTTTTATATCTCAAGATAGAGACTTTAGACAGAAGATGTTAGATTCGCACAGTTTTCTACTCTCTGAAATAGCTAAAGGAAAGCCTATATATGGCGTAACTACTGGTTATGGTGAAGCTGGTAAAAACTACTCCGCATTTGAAGAGGCACAAGAGCTCCAGAAAAATCTTTTTAGATTTCATGGTTGTGGAGTTGGAGAGATGTTGAGCCATAAAGAGTGTAAAGATATCTTGCTCATTCGCCTTATTAGCCTATCTAAAGGGTATTCAGCCGTTACTGTTGAGCTACTTGAGAGATTGGCGTATCTGTACAATGCAGATATCATACCACTCATACCATCTCAAGGCTCAGTTGGAGCTAGCGGAGATCTTACACCACTATCTTACATAGCTGCTGTAGTTGCTGGCGAACGAGAGGCTTACTATAGGGGTGAGATTGTAAGAGTAGATGAGCTATATAAAGAGCTTAATATAGAGCCTTATGTGCTCAAGCCAAAAGAGGCACTAGCCATCATGAACGGTACTGCTGTTATGAGTGGTATAGCGATTGAGTCTATGCAGAGATTTGAGAACTGGATGAGCTCTTATGAGACATTTATTGCTGGACTTTTTGAGATGATGCATGCTGATGGTACTCCTCTTCAACCACTAGTTCATGAAGTAAAACCATTTGCCGGACAGATACGATCTGCAGCTCAGATAGCCAAAAAACTTCAAGGCTCACAGATAGTGCAAGCGCGTGATGAGCGGTATGAAAAGTTTTTTGACCATGAAGATCTATGTATACAAGATAAGTACTCTATCCGTTGTACTCCTCAAGTATTGGGTGTTGTATGGGATAACTTAGAGCTATCAAAATCGTGGGTAGAGACAGAGTGTAATGCGGTCAACGATAACCCTATAGTAGATGGCGAGTTCAAAAAAATCTATACAAGCGGAAACTTTTTTGGTGGATATGTTGCACATGCAATGGATACACTTAAAATCAGTGCTGCCAATGCTGCTGATCTGCTTGATAAACAGTTCTCGCTACTAGTAGACCATAAATTTAATCGAGGCATAGGTGAGAGCTTGAAGTTATCAGACAAAGCATATCACCATGGCTTTAAGGCTATGCAGATTACGCTAAGCTCGCTAAGTGCAGATGTTATGATGAATATCATTCCAGCTTCAGTCTTTTCGCGCCCAACAGAGTCTCTAAATCAGGACAAAGTAAGCATGGGTACAACCGCGGCTCTTAACTTTAAAAAGAGTCTGCCAGATCTTGAAAATATGTTAGCCATTGCGATTATGGGTTTGGTACAAGCTGTAGATATTAGAGGCAAGAGTGGTATCTCTACTAATTTACTTAAAACCTATGAGAAGGTTAGATTAGTAGTAAAACCTCTTATAGAAGATAGAAGAATGGATCAAGAGATAGCACAGATAGTGCAGATGATTCGTGATGGTGAGTTTAAGTAATGAAAAAGGTACTCATAACAGGTGCCACTGGAGCTATTGGCGAGGCTTGTGTTAGAGAGTTTGCAGATGCTGGATACTTTGTCTACATACACTACCGAAGCAATATCACTAAAGCTAATGAACTACTAGATCAGATAGGTGGTCTTGGTGAGGTGATTGGCTTTGATGTGTGTGATGCGCAAGATGTAAAAAATGCACTAGAGAAGTTAGAGCTAGATGTACTTGTCAATAATTCAGGCATAACTAAAGATAACCTATTTTTCTGGATGAGTGATGATGAGTGGAGCAGTGTTATAGATACAAATCTAAATGGTCTATATCGTGTTACAAAGGCGGTAGTAGAGAAGATGATAGCTAAGAAAAATGGTGCTATTATCAATATCTCATCAGTCTCAGGCATATCTGGTAATAAGGCTCAAGCAAACTACTCTGCTACCAAAGGTGCTATTATCGCCTTTACAAAGACTTTAGCACTTGAGCTTGGTCGCTATAAGATCCGTGTTAACGCTGTAGCACCTGGTCTTATAGAGTCTGACATGACAAAAGATCTACCTCTAAAAGAGATCAAAAAAAATATACCATTACGACGCATAGGCAAGGGTAAAGATGTAGCAGAAGTGGTGCTATTTTTAGCAGATAAAGCCTCGTACATAACAGCAGAGACTATCAATATCAGTGGCGGGATGGTAAGATGAGTAGACGAGTAGTGATTACGGGTGTAGGTCTTTTAAGTCCAATTGGTAACAGTTTAGATGAGATTCAAGCTTCACTAGAGCAGAACCGTAGTGGTGTCACATACATGAGTGAGTGGGGTAACTTTGATGGATTTGATACTAGGGTGTGTGGAGTTGTAGATTGGTATGACTACAAACAGATACCACGAAAAGATAGGCGTTCTATGGGTCGCGTGGCACTTTTGGCCGCTAAAAGCATGATGGATGCTATAGAAGATGCCAATCTTAGCAGCAAAGAGGTTAGTAGCCCTAGAACTGGAATCTCTTTTGGATCAACAATGGGTGCTAATGAGACAATGTTTAAGTATATATCTCAAATAGCACAAGATAGCTCATTTGCTTCTCAGACCTCCATGGGATTTTTGCATTTTATGAGCCATACAGTATCTGCCAATATAGCTGCTATGTTTAAGATTAAGGGCAGAAATATACCATCTTGTTCAGCTTGTACCTCATCATCAATGGCTATTGGTATAGGCTATGAGAGCATCAAGCTTGGCAAGTGTGATACCATGTTCGTCGGAGGCTCTGAAGGTGAACATATCTTAAATGCTGGTATATTTGAGATTATGGGTGCTACCTCTACTAAGTATAATCAGACACCAGATCAGACACCAAGACCGTTTGATAGTGAGCGTGATGGATTGGTGACTGCAGAGGGTGCTGGTACTTTTGTGTTAGAGGAGCTAGAGAGTGCAAAGCGACGAGGAGCTAAGATATATGGTGAGATTATAGGCTATGCTACATCTTGTGATGGTGAACACATTACTACACCATCTAAAGATGGCATGGAGTCGGTAATGAGGCTAGCCATAGAAGATGCACAGATAGATGCTCTTGAGATAGGTTATATTAATGCTCATGCTACATCCACACCAAAAGGTGACATAGTAGAGTCACATGCTATGTACTCACTATTTGAAGATAGAGTCCCTGTTAGTAGCACAAAAGGCTACATGGGTCACATACTTGGAGGGTGTGGTGTTGTTGAGAGTGCTATTGGTCTTATTGCCCTAAGATCAAACCTGCTACCTGCAAATAAAAATCTTGTCAAGGTAGATAGCGAGTGTGCGGATCTTGACTATATCTATACAAATAGATATAAAGAGATAGATATTATCATGAATAACAACTTTGCTTTTGGTGGCATAAATACATCTATTATTATTAAAAATTATAAGGAGCAGTAGTGACTAGAGAGAAGATTTTAGAAGAGTTAAAGAGTGTTCTTGTTGAAGAGTTTGAGGTTGAAGAGAGTGAGATTGAGCTAGAGTCTGATATCTTTACAGATCTTGACCTAGATAGTCTTGATGCCATAGATCTAGTCGTAAACATGGATAAGCAACTTGGTGTAACGCTAAAGGGTGAAGATGCTCAAAAAGTAAGGACTGTTAATGATTTTGTAGAGTTAGTGCTCTCTAAGGCGTAGATATATGCTCTTTATGCTACTCTTTGTAGTAGGTGTAGTAGTTGGTACGCACTACTTAGAGACTACCACATTAGCGATGCTGCTCTTTACGATTAGTCTGTTTCAGATCATATATATCAAGATAAGGTCACTTAGCAAAGAGGAGTATATAGTACCAGTTTTTGCACTTTTTGTATCTCTGTCTGTCTGGATGCTTGATGATGTAGCGATATTTAAACTACTTCCAGTCGCTCTATCAGCACTATTTTTCTTAAAATTTCTCAATGCGTATCTATATAAAAAACCATTTTTAGCCAATATGTTAAGAGTTATACCAAGACTTAAGTTGTCCGATGAGAAGCTTATGTGGATCGATAACTCACACCTCTACTGGGCAGCTGTAAATGCAATCAATCTCATACTCCAGATAGCTGTACTTGCTGCACCACTAAAGATCTGGGCGCTATATACTACTGTTGGCTGGTATCTACTCTTTAGCATAGCTTTAGTAGCTCAAATTATATATATACGAAGGAGACTTAGATGTTAAGTAGAGCCGTGAGTATCTATATATATGCCCTTTTTATACTTCTTATGGTAGTAGCACTTCTGCCAAGCTTGATGTTTGGTCTAATCACTTTTTTAGCTGGCGGTGATGCTAGATGGGCAGTGCAAGTTGTGGTCCGTTTTTTCTGGAGAGTTTTTCTCTATCTCTCTCCAGTTATAGGCAAAATCAACATTATTAATCCACAAAATCTAAACAGCACCACTCCAGCAGTCTATATGAGCACACACCAATCATCACTAGATTTTGTTCTACTAGGCTCTATAATCAAAAATTTTATAACCATATCAAACCACCCCATAAGTGATCTTGCTATCTTCTTAAAAGTTCCACGACTAACTGGTGTAAGATATATGAGACGCAACAATCCACAAGACTCTATAGCTGTATTTTTAAAGCTTCAAGAGCAGTTACTGCGTGGCGTGAATGTCTTTTTGTTTCCAGAGGGAACACGCAATAGTACAGATAAGCTACTACCTTTTCAAAAAGGGGCAGCAAGATTGGCTCTTCAAGGTTCAGTTGCAGTTGTGCCTGTGGTTATTAGCGGTAGCTCATCTATCGTCTCTAAAGGATCAAACATGACAAAAACTCTACATAAAAGTGATATTGATATAATCTTTCTAGAGCCCATATATGCAGATAAAGATGAGGGCGTAAGATCTTTCAATAACCGCATAAAGAGTGTATTACAAAAGGCAGTAGATGAGCAACATAACAGTAGTATATAGCGACAAAAAAGGCTCTACAAGTAGTCATAAACTAGAAGACTTAATCTTTAGTGCTAAGATAGCCAACACAAAAGTTGCCACTTTTTTTGCACCAAGTATACTTGATCAATTTGCACTGATACAGCGTGCGCTTCAAGATAACATAGTGCCAGTGCTCTATGACAACAGCATCAAATCTATAGATACAGAGGTCTCAAAACTGCTGATATCAAACTATAATCAGCCGTCACAGACTAGATTGGTAGATGATGCTTATGTGCTCTTTTTTACATCAGGAACTACATCTAACCCAACAGGTGTTATTAAGAGCAGATCAAATATCTACAGTGAGCTAAAAGCTCTAGTCTCCTATCTGAAAGATGAGCAGATTAAGAGGGTTGTATCAACTGTATCATTTGTACATATATATGGCTTTTTAACTACAGTGCTATTGCCTTTGGAGTTAGGTTGTGAGCTACATATCAAAGAGCAGTTTTGGCCTCAAGAGCTACTGCTAGATCAAAGTAGCTTCAAAACACTTGTGGTCACTACACCAGTATACATCAAGTCTTTACTGAAGCTACGCAAGAGTACGGATCTATCTCATCTACTATTTCTCTCATCTACTAGCAGGTTGGAGCCAGATGAGATAGAGCAGTTTGAGACTAAGTACAATACAACGATTATCCAGATTTTTGGCTCAACAGAGAGTGGTGGCATAGCTACAAAAAGAGGTACTGCGTTAAGATGGCAGGCGTTAGATGGTGTTGAGATAGGTAGTGATATAGAGTCTCACTTGACTATCAGCTCGAAACACATATCAAAATATATCATTAAAGATGAAGTAGAGAGACTTAAACAGCCATTTGTTACAACCGATATAGTTCAAATCTACCCCAAAGGTGAGTTTGAACTTAAGGGTAGAGCAGGTGAGATAGTCAAAATCTCTGGCAAACGGATATCAATAGCCTATATAGAAGAGCTGCTAGAGAGAGAGCTAGAAGATTCAGAGGTACTCATTAAAGTGCAGATAGATCATAATCGACTCAAGGGGGAGTCACTTCTTATAGGTATACTCTCAAAAGAGCAGCCAGCAAAAGCTCTAGTTGAGCAGATACTAGCACAAGAGTACCAGAACATCAAGATAGAGTTTGCGCTAACTAAGCTTCAGAAGATAGAGCGCACAAGCCTAGGCAAAAAGATAAGAGCTCTATAGTCTAGCCTAAATAGACTAAACTTTAGGCTGCAAGTAGCTTCTCAAGATCCTCTTTGGCATCACCTGTTAAGTGTAGATTAAATGTCTCTGATAAGAAGTTGTAGATATCATCATTAACAAACTGCGGAGGCTTTGGTCCAAGATATATATTTTTGATCCCAAGGCTAAATAGCGCCAGTAGTATGATGACAGCTTTTTGCTCCATCCAACTAAGTACTATGTTGATTGGCAGATCATTAACAGGTGTATCAAGAGCACTACTTATGGCTAGGGCGATCTCAATAGCACCATTACTATCGTTGCATTGACCAAGATCTAGGTAGCGTGGTATTGCTGTGCCCTCTATCTCACCAAACTCTATGTCATTAAATCTAAACTTACCACAACTAGATGTGATAATGATACAATCTTTTGGCAGATTCTCAGCCATCTGTCTATAGTAGTCTCCAGCTTTTCCAGGTGCATCACAACCAGCTATAACAAAAAATTGTCTTATCTTGCCACTTTTAATCGCATCTAGTATCTGTGGAGCTAAAGTTAAGATGGTTTTATAGTGGTGACCAGTTGTTAGAGTTGTGTCTGCGCTCATGTTGGTGTCCTCACATGAGAGTGTTTTTGCTATAAGTTCATCAAAATTATCATCTACTATTGTTGTAGCACCTTCTATGCCAACTATCTTGTATGTAAAGACTCTATCAAGATAGTCAGCTCCAGCTACTGGAGGTATGATACAGTTTGTATTGACCACAAAAGTGCCTCTAAAGCTCTTCATGAGTTTTACTTGATCAAACCACGCTTTTCCAACATTGCCTTTAAGATGAGCATATTTTTTAAGGTCTGGGTAAGCATGTGCGGGCAACATTTCAGAGTGAGTATATACATTTATACCTTTGCTCTTAGTAGCAGCTAGCAGCTTCTCTAACATCTCAAGATTATGCCCACTAACTAAGATAGCTTTTCCCTCCACCTGATTTTGAGGAACTCTAACTGGCGTAGGTATGCCAAAACGGCTAGTATGTGCATTTGATAGCTTATCCATCACCTCTAACCCCGCACCACCAATCTTCATAAGCTGGGCTATGTGGTCATCAAAATTGAAGTTTACATTAGTGAGTGTGAAGTAGAGTGACTCACTAATTACATCATCAACACCTTTTGTCTCATCTGGCTTAAGCTCATTTAAATGCTCCCTGTAAGCACTTAATCCCTTAAGTCCAAAAACCATCAAATCTTGCAATCTTGCCAAATTATCATCTTTACCACAAGTACCTACTAGCTTTCCATCTGAACCACAACCATTTGGTGCACTCATCTCACATTGATAACAAAACATTAAAACTCCTAAGTTCAAAAATTTTGTAAATACTAGCATAACAACATAAACTATTTTTAAATTTTCATAATAAAACAAGCAGATATGTTAAAGTTGTAGAGTCTGGTAGCATCTATTCATCAACTATTCATACAACTTTGTTAAAATTAAGAAAAAATAAGGACTCACTTCACAATGATCAAAAGAGCAGTTGGAATTTTGATGATACTCTACGCATCATTAGCTATGGCATTTGGAACTACATTTTTAAAACCATCAGAGGCGTTTGAGCCATCCATATCTGTATCACCTACAGGTTTAGTAGAGCTTAAGGTTGGACTTGCAGATGGTATATACCTCTATGTTGAGCAGATTGATGTGCAGGTTGTTGCTGCAGATGGCATTGAGCTAGATGAGTTAAATGTACTAACACCATCTAAGGACCATGATGGTGATAGTGTCTATTATGGAGATTTTGAGGCTACAGCACAGCTACTAAATAGCAGCTCATCCGCTAGCATGCAGCAGATCAAAATAGAGTTCAACTTTCAAGGGTGCGCAGATGCTGGGCTCTGTTATGAGCCTCAAAGTACCGTCTATGAGACAGAGATAGATCCATCAAAACTACCTAGCGCTACTCAGATAGAGCGCAAACCCATACAGACACAGACACAGACACAGACAGATGGTGCCATAAGTGATACAGATATCATTGTAAATACCTTAAAAGATGGCAATATCTGGACAATACTGCTACTATTTTTTGGCATAGGGTTAGCACTATCACTTACGCCATGTATCTTTCCTATGATACCCATACTCTCATCTATCATAGTCTCTCAAGGTGAGGGGTTGAGTGCTAAAAGGGGCTTTATGCTCTCTTTTGTATATGTGATAGCAATGGCATTTGCCTACTCTA
>JAMONY010000069.1 GCA_027066325.1 Helicobacteraceae bacterium
AGTCTATGGGGTCTTGAGTGTTAAAACAGCCTTGAAGTAGGAGCGCTAAGATGATAGGATATAGGAGTCTGTAGCACATGTTTAGCCTGATGTTGATTTTTGGTATTGTAATATATGATGGCTTAAAAGTTACCCTATCTTTAAGTGATCTGCATTTAGCGCATCGGGATTAGAAGATGAGATTGTAGCAGATAGGCTTAATACAACCTTAGTACCCACACCTTTTTTAGACACGATCTCAATCCCAATCTGCTCGCTATCACAATACTCTTTTACTATGCACAACCCTATACCAGAGCCACTTTTAAGCCTATCTGCTCTATAGTATCGCTCATAGATACTAAGTAGCTCAACCTCATCCATTCCGCATCCATTATCGCTTATAGCTACTCTATCTCTCTCAAGTATCACCGTAATAGGCTTATGTTTTGGTGAGTATTTTATCGCATTGCTTAGCAGGTTGTCTAACATCTGCTCAAAACCTATCTTATCTGCACAAATACTCACATGTTGTAAGTTTAAGATGATCTGATTTCTCCCATGTGCTCTAAACTCCTCTACCCTCTGCTCGATAAGCCTGTCAACTCTAAACTTCTCTTTTGGTATCTGATATATCTCTTTTTTGATCTTGTATGAGAGTTTTTCATAGAGCCTTCTAAGTCTTGTCAAAGAGTGTTCTATGCGATCTAATTGTCTTATGTGTGCACTGTGTTGAAGTGATTTTTTAAGCATTTTGGTATTGATATCTATGGTTGATAGCGGTATATTTAACTCATGTAGAGTCTCTTTGGTTAGATGCAATAAAGAGTCATCTTGATCCTGTTTGGGCTCTAACAGATACCTACTTATAGCGTACCCAAATAGCGTTGATATAACAATGGCTACGGCTCCAATCAGGATCATATTAGGGCTATATAGAGCATACTGCACTAGCAGAATATAGAGCACCAACACCCCTATGGAGCCAGCAGCCACATAGAGCATAAAAACTACAACCTGCTCTCTCAAGACTCCCTCACAAAACGATACCCTATGCCCCGTATGTTCTCTATGGTATCTGGAAAATAGTTTTTAAGTTGTGAGACATAGACTCGCAAAGCACCATGGCTTATCTCTTGTGATGGGCTCCACAACTCATCTTTTATCTGCTCTAAAGTCACAACTTTGCCACTATATTTAAGTAGCAACAGCAGTAAAGAGACCGCTTTTTGGCTACATTTCACTAAATGGTTGTCTACAAATAGCTCTTTTGAAACGGTGTCAATAGTGTGATTACCTACTATAACCAAACTTGTTTTAAGATGCTGTTTCAATAGAGCATTGACTCTCCACAGTAGCTCATCAAGATCTACTGGCTTTTTGATGTACTCATCTGCTCCTATCTCAAAACCCTCTCTCATGGACTCTTTATCATCTCTTGAGGTTAAAAATAGTGCGGGCGTTGTATCTCCGCTCTCTCTTAATCTTTTTAGCAGCTCAAAACCACTCTCATAAGGTAGGTTTACATCTAAGATATATAGATCAAATTTCTGCTCATAAGTGATCTCAAAAGCGCTGAGTGGATCAAGAAGATGAGTTACAACAAAACCACAACTACTCAAAAACTCCTCTAGGCTCTGCGCAAATAGAGCATCATCTTCTAGTAGCAATATACTACTCATACAGACTCCTTGTTGCCCAAGATCACTATCTTTTTAAGATCACACTTAACAACCCTCATGTTAACGGTATCTGCGAGAATTTCAAAGGTTTTTGGAGTAAAAAATGTGATGTGTGTAGGATCACGCCTATACCACCAATCTAGATAGAACTCCTTTGTGCCTTTGTGAAATTGTGTCATTATAGCCACTCTTGCGTCTGCTCCTAAGTGAGATTTTAGTCTCTTTAACACACCAACTGGATCATCTAAGTGCTCAAAAACCTCTGTACTAACGATAAGATCAAACACCCCTTCGATGGGGTTGGTGGCATAGTATTTGTCATATATCTCTACCTCAAGACCCCTGCGTCTAAGGATTGTTGCAAACACTGGAGTTGGTCCTGAGCCAAAATCTAACACTCTTTGCACACTATCTTTAAGCTCAACAAACTCTAAAAAACTCTCAAACATCTGTACATATCCGCTATTTTCTAAAGAGTTGTTGTGCTGTGCATACTGCTGCTGCTCAAGCTCTGAGCTAACATGTGAACTAGGATCTTTAAATATCACCTCACACTTTAAGCAGTGATAACTTAAGCAGTCCATCTGCTCATCATCAAAATGCGCAACACTACTATGGCATACTTTACACCTCATAGTCTCTACTTAGTGTGTACAAATAACACCTCAAACTCCAGATACTTGAGCGGATAGGTTCGTATTAACTCTTTAGTTTGAGTGTATGTTAACAGGTTGCGATTACCACTTACTCCACTGTTTTTAATGTATCTAAATAGCTGCTGCGTATCACTAAACTCAAGCGTATAGCCGATAGTCTCATACTCCGCTTGAAACTCTTTAGCAATAAGCAACTTAAGTTCACTACTACTCTTGAGTAGAGGTGGTAGGTCTGCGTAACTATGTAGAGCTTTAAATGTATTGGATGTAAATATTGCAAAACTACAGGGTGCTTTTAGTGATCTTATGAGAGATAGCGTATGTGGTAGATCTGGTGACCACTGAAGAGCTGAGGCACTTATGATATGCTCTACGCCTATGCCTCTTAAATACTCATACAGTCTGCTACTATTGAAGTCTGCACATATGCGCTCTATAGATGGCAAATCTGGATGTAGCTCTAGCATTTTTTCAGCAAAATCAACAGCTATAAGATGTGAGTAGTTCCACTCTATAGATCTAGCTACCGCGCCACTACCACAACCCAGATCTAATATAGTCTGAGGTGAGGAACTTATGTTAGATAGAAGATGTGAGGCCACCTTGTTTTGGATAGTATTGTAAGAGTCATACTCTAGTGCAAAACGAGAAAATTCACTATCTATACTCATCGACGATTCACCACTAAAGAGATGATAAATACTATTAATGTACATGCAACTATGGCAGCTCCGCTTGGCAAAGAGAGATAATACGAGATAGACAATCCAGCAAGCGTACTACCTAGCGCAAACAGAAGTGCTAACAGCACTGTTTTAAAAAAGCTCTGTTTAAACCTTAGAGCAGATACAACTGGTATCACCATCAGTGCGCCTATCAGAAGTGTGCCTACGATGCGTATCGATAGAGCTATGATAACAGCTGTTATAGTTACTAACAAGAAATTTAACCACACCACTTTGATACCACTACTCTTCGCAACCTCTTCATCGAATGCTATAAAATAGAGCTCTCTATAGAAGAGAGCAAAAAGTGCAAGAGAGATTACTCCTGCTCCACTTAGTATCCAGACTTGTGTCATATCGATAGAGAGTATAGAGCCAAACAGGTAACTAAAAAGTGAGCTGTTAAAAGAGCCTGATAGTGAGACTATGATGATAGCAAGCGCAAGTGATCCAGATAGAAATATCGCTAAAATAGCATCGGAGTAGATGTGATAAAAACTACGCAAATACTCTATAACCCAAGCACTCAAGACAGTTACTATAAGTGCAACAACCAAAGGGCTGCTATCTGTAAGAAGAGCAATGGCTACACCAACAAGTGCTGAGTGTGCCAAAGATTCGGCAAGTAGTGAGTAGCGTTTTAGCACCACAAAGGAGCCACTTATGGCTGCTAAGATTGCTATGATAGAGCCTGCCAAAAAAGCGTTGATCATAAACTGATACTCAAACATTTCAGTGCCTATGGTGATTGTTTAGAAGATGTGTAGATGTGCCGTATAGTGTGCTAATGTCGCTACAACTAATCTTTGCTTTTGGGTCACTGCAACTAGTGAGGTATCTGTTGATGGTAAATAGCTTGGTTATATCATCGGCTATAACAGAGACATCGTGCGTTACAAATAAGATCGTAAGCCCCATCTGTACATTTAGCTCTCTTAAAAGATCATAAAATGCGGCTTGTGATGGCTGATCTACACCAGTGTTTGGCTCGTCCAATATGAGAGCTTTTGGCTCTGCAGCAAGAGCGCGTGCTATAAGAACACGCTGTCGTTGACCTCCTGAAAGTTCACCTATGAGCCTATCTTGAAGATCAAAAACCATCATTCTCTGCATGGCATCATCTACAGCTCTAAGGTCGGTATCATCAAAAGCAAATAGACCCTTACTGATGGCGGCTCTACCCATCTGAACAACCTCTTTTACTGTTGCAGGAAAAGCTCTATCCAAGGTTGCTGCTTGTTGTGGCACAAACCCTATGAGGTGAAAGTTAGTAAATCGATCAATATCTACTCCAAAAAGCTCTATAGTTCCACTTGTCGGCTTCAGAAGTGATAATAGCATCTTAATAAGTGTCGTTTTTCCGCCCCCATTTGGTCCTATAAGAGCACAATATTCACCTTGAAGGATAGTCATAGATACCGAATCTAGTATGGTGTGCTTGTTGAGCACATAGGTGAGATCGGTAGTTTTAAATAGAGCGGGCTTAAGCCTCATCTACACTCCAAAGCTACTCTCAATAGCTGTAGATTTTGATTTGCAAAAAAGAGATAATCAGCACCTTTATACTCAGCTGTAACATTGGCTATGGTAAATAGTTTTTTGCTATGCAGGTGGCTCTGTTTTGTTAGAGCTGCTATGGAGTTATCGTTGCCTAATGCGTCATAAAATATAACTCTAATGCCTTTTTGCTCTGCTAGATTTAACACATTTGCTACACTCTTTGCACTTGGCATACTCTCGCTTGATATCCCACTAATCGACTCGACCTTAAACCCATATCTATGCGCAAGATATCCAAATGCATTATGATCTACTAAGATGGTATCAATTGCACAACTCTTTAGCCGTTTTTTATATAGAGCATCAACTCTAAGTAGTCTCTGTTTGTACTCTGTAGCCTTTTGTGTTACAAGATCTACATCTATGCCATCTACTCTTTGCACAAGGGTGGCTACGATCTTATCTACTAAGATGATCATATTGTCCATATCTAGCCAGTAGTGCGGGTCTATGCTGTTGTGGCTATGTCCAGCCCCATGATTGTGTCCATCATCAACCTCTATAAGGTTTAAACCTCTGCTTATATCATAAGCATTAGATGATAGATCTAGTGAACTACTCCACGGCTCAAGCTCTGCTCCGCTATAGAAGAAAATTAGACTATCTTGTAGTCGTGCTATATCTTTTGGAGTTGGTCTAAAAGAGTGTATATCTTGAGAAAATGGCAACAGCATAGACGCTTCAACGCTAGAACTCGCAACATATCTTACTATGTCATAGAGTGCAAAGTTAGATGTGACGATGGAGGGTAGTCCACTTTTTTGCTGTTTTGGAGTAGGAATTAAGAGCATAAACATGACTAGCGCAAATGCCAAGATGCCTACAAGTACAACCAATTTTCTAAACATAAAAATCCTTTTTGATAGAGAAATTATACCCTAGCTTTAGAGTATAGTAGTAGTTTGAGCTATTTTTTGCTATAATTGCGAACTTTTTATATTTGAGATTAAGGACTATAATGACTTCTATCTTGCTAATTGTGCAGTTTGTACTTGTCATACTGCTAACAATTGCTGTACTTTTACAGAAAAGCTCAAGCATTGGACTTGGCGCATACAGTGGCTCTAATGAGTCTGTATTTGGCTCACAAGGACCTGGTAGCTTTCTTGCAAAGACAACATTTTTCTTCGGCTTTTTGTTTGTTGCCAACACTATAGCACTTGGTTATTACTATGCGCAAGATAGCAGCAAATCTGTTATAGATGATATAGTAGTACCAGTTAGTGCTCCAGCTCCAAGCAAAACCATAGAGATAGATCCAGTAACTAACGAGATCGATCTACTAAAATAGATGAGAAGACTACTTAGCAGGTTAGCTTTAGTAGTTTTTGCTCCACTCTATCTAGCCGCTGATGCTCACATATTTGTCTATCACCGCTTTGATGATTTAAGACATAGTTCAACATCAACTTCACTAGAAGTACTTAAAGCGCAGTTTGAGTACCTCAAGCAAAATAACTACAAAGTTATCAAACTAAGCAGACTAGTAGATGCTCTAGAAAAGAAAGAGCCCATAGATAACAGATGGGTTGTCTTAAGCATAGACGACAGCTATAGAAGCTTCTATGATAATGCCCTGCCGCTATTTAAAGAGTATGGCTACCCATTTACACTATTTGTCTACACAGAGGCTACAGATAAAAACTATGGTGATTTTATGAGCTGGGAACAGATAAAAGTGGCAGCACAGTATGGTGAGATAGGCAACCATGGAGACTCACATGCTCACCTAACACATCTAAGCTCAAAAGAGATATCACAAGATTTAAACAGATCTATTGACTCATTTGTTAAACATCTAGGCTTTAGACCAAAATACTATGCATATGCCTATGGTGAGTATGACCAAAGAGTCCAAAAACAGATCAGGCAACATAATTTTAAAGCGATCTTAAATCAGACCAACGGTGCTATTAGTAACTCAAGCAATATCTATGATCTAAACCGTTTTGCACTTACAGGAGAAAATACCCTAAAGAGCAAACTAAGAGTTAAAAGATTAGATGTTGAGTGGGTGGGAGTAGAAAAGTTTGTACAAAATGGCAAACTTACAACAATTTACGCTAAAATATCACCTAAGTTCAAAAGAGCACAGCTATACATATCTGGATATGGATGGAGAGATATAGAGGTGAGAGATGGTCTTGTTAAATATAGAGCAGATCTAAAATTAAAACTCTCAAGAACACGCATTTTCTTAAAAGTTGCCAATATGCAACAGGGTATACTATTTGTAAAGGAGAAGAGATGATAGATGATATTTATGAAGAGTGCGAGATGGACATGCAAGGCTCAATAGAGTACATGCAGACACAGTTTAAAACACTTCGCACAGGCAAGGTGACTACACAGATACTAGATGGGGTAAAGCTTGACTACTATGGTGCGCTTACACCACTATCACAAGTAGCAACTGTTTTAGCGACCGATGCAACAACCATAACAGTCTCGCCATGGGAGAAGAATCTACTAGCAGACATAGAGACAGCGATTACTAAAGCCAACATAGGCGTAAACCCAAACAATGATGGTGAGCAAGTTAAGTTATTTTTCCCACCTATGACCGTAGAGCAGCGTCAAGATGCAGTAAAACGGCTTAAGAAGATGGGAGAAGATGCCAAAGTGGCTATACGAAATGATCGACGCAAAGCCAATGACAACATCAAAAAGCTAGAGAAGTCAAAAGAGATTACAGAGGATGAGTCAAGGTCAGCACAAGAGAACATACAGAAGCTAACAGATAAGATGGTTCAAAATATAGACAACATCATCAAACAAAAAGAGCAAGATATTCTTACAGTTTAAGGTAAATTATGGATATAAAACAGATATATTTAGATGCGGATGCGATGCTTGAGGGACACTTCAAGCTAAGTTCACTAAACCACTCTAGCTACTACCTACAATCAGCCAAAGTCCTTGAAGATCCAGCTACTGCTAAACTTTTAGCAGACGCTTTAGCAGATCAGATTAGAGCAGCAGAGATAGAGATCGATACAGTTTGTGCACCCGCTATAGGTGGACTTATTGCAGGCTTTGTACTTGCTCAATCACTAGGGGCTAGGTATATATTTACCGAACGCGTAGACTCTAAGATGGCTCTTAGAAGAGGCTTTAATGTGCACAGAGGTGAGCGCATACTTATCTGTGAAGATATCATTACAACAGGTGGCTCAGCCATGGAAGCAAGAGCTGCTATTGAGTCTCTTGGTGCAACCGTAGTGGCATTTGCATCACTAGCCAATAGAGGCTTTTGTAGTAGAGAAGGCAGCAGTAAGCCCGATAAAATAGAGTGTAAACTACCAGAAAATTTGCCACTATTTGCACTTGCTGATTTTGATTTTGAGATGTATGCTCCAGATGATTGTCCACTATGTAAATCTGGCAGCATAGCAGTTAAACCAGGCTCAAGAGGATAATATTTTGCAAGTTAGCAAATACAATGCAAATGGTAATGATTTTATCATCTACCATACATTTGCCAAAAAAGATCACTCGGATGAGGCGCGCAAGATATGTAATCGCCAATACGGCATAGGTGCAGATGGGCTCATAGTACTTCTACCACATGACAGATACAATTTTGAGTGGCAATTCTACAATAGCGATGGCTCAAATGCTCACATGTGTGGCAACGGTAGCAGAGCAGCAGCACACTACGCCTACACAAACTCTCTTGCTCCATCAAGCATGAGTTTTCTTACAGAAGCTGGGGTTATAGAGGCAGAAGTAGAGCACAACATGGTTCAAAGTGATCTAACAAGTGCACAACTACTAGATCAAGACATCATACACAATACTAGATCTTGGTGGCTTATAGATACTGGCGTACCTCATCTAGTAGCTATAGTAGAAGATATAGTAGAGTTTGATCTTAAAGAGGCAAGAGAGCTTAGAGAGAGATATGACGCTAATGTCAACATAGCATACATCTTAGATGACACCTCCATAAAAGTACGCACCTATGAAAGAGGCGTAGAAGCTGAAACACTAGCTTGCGGGACTGGTATGGCAGCTTGTTTTTTTAGAGCACTTAAAGAGAAAAAAGTATCAGAACAGATTAGAGTCTATCCTAAAAGCAATGAAACGCTCTATCTATCTCAAGAGAGCTCAAAGATTAGACTCAAAGGTGAAGTAGAGCTAGTTTTCACAACAGATGTTGTAAAGTTTTTCTAGTCCCTATCACTTGGCACTGTAAGATTAAAAAATTCTGCTGCTTCTAGCCCATCTTTATCTAAATCACTATCTTCTTCTATGGCTTTTTCTGCTCTATCTCTACAGTATTTATACAGTATAGACCTAGCGCTATCCTTATTGTGTATAAACCCAAGACCACTGAACTGATATGGCTCCTCTTGCTCTATACACAAAAGTGTCACATCACACTGCTCCTCTAGAACATCTACAAGCTCTCTATAGCTTATGTTAAACTCTGCACAGTGCCAGCCTATGCTCTCAAGCTCATCGTCACTAAACTCACCTATGCCATCAGCGGAGGTATCATCATAGTCTGCTCTTTTTTGATTGATCTGTATAATCTGCTGCCAAGCTCCAGATGCTTTAATGAGAGCACTGTCTTGCTCCTCTACAACTCTATATTCTCTACCTAACATCTGCTCAATAGTCAAATTTTTATGTGGTGCTACAGTAGATGACTTAGAGACTTTGGTACTTTGAAAGATCAGTATATCATCATGACCAAATGGCTCATACACTATATCTCCCCGATATGTAATACCAAACTCTTTAAAGCTTGTAAAGGCTTGTAGAAGAGCATCTCTCTGCACTACTACAATCTCTTCTAGAAGGTTAATCTTTTGCATATTTTTATCCATTTTTTTGAAAGTATTGTACCATGAGTATAGCTTATGCTCAAAGATTAATCTCTGTCAAAAAGCTCACAGCGACTATATGTAAAACAATACATAGTATCTATTAAGCCGCATGAAGAATTATAGATAAAAAAATATTATATTAAACTCTTAGCTATATCTTTAGCATCAAATCCAAACTTCTTAAATAACTGCGCGGCTGGTGCACTTGCTCCAAATGTATCCATACCTATGACTCTATCTGCTAAGCGATACCACTCCAAGCCTCTAGCTGCCTCTATGGCTACCTTCAGTGTCTCTTTATCGATGATAGAGTCCATATACTCTCTCTCTTGCTCTATAAACAGATCATAACATGGAACACTCACCACAGCAGCACATACGCCTGCTCTTTTAAGCTCATCTTTTACCTCAAGAGCTAGTGACACTTCTGAGCCCGATGCTATAAGTGTGATGGTTGCATCTTTGCTAGCGCTAAGCAGATACCCGCCTCTACTCGCATCACCCTTAAGTGCTTTTGGCAGTACAGGTAGGCTCTGGCGTGAGCAGACAAATGCTGATGGTGAACTCTTCATCTGCAGAGCAACCTGCCATGCAACAACATTTTCTGCACCATCTGCTGGTCTCCAGACATAGAAGTTTGGAAGAGCGCGAAATTGGCTTAGTTGCTCTATGGGCTGGTGCGTTGGTCCATCTTCGCCAACACCTATGCTGTCATGTGTCCAGATAAAAAAGTTCTGTATCTTACTAAGTGCCGCAACTCTAGCAGCAGGCTTTAGATAGTCGCTAAATACAAAAAATGTTGCGCTAAAAGGCATAAGATTTCCATATAGCGCCATCGCATTTGTAATGGCAGCCATAGCATGTTCGCGGATACCAAAACGGATATTTTTGCCCTTAGGGAACTCTCCTAAGTCTTTAAGTTCAGTCTTGTTTGATGGTGATAGATCTGCTGAACCACCTAAAAATCCAGGTAGTGCTTTAGCTATAGCATTGACTATTTTGCCATTTGTATTTCTTGTGGCATCTGCGCTATCAAACTCTGGGTACTTTATGCGTGAGAAGTCTGGATTATTGAGTGCATCCAATGCCTCATTTTGCTCTACAAGTGGTAGAGTAGCTAGAGAGTGAATCCACTTACGCATCGCCAAATCACCTTGTTGCAAAGCGCATCTAAAGCGCATAAGCACATCATCATCAACAGCAAACTTTCTATCTGGATCAAATCCAGCAGCACGCTTTGCTTCTGCTATCACCTCAGCACCAAGAGGTGCACCGTGTGAGTGGTGAGAGCCCTCTAATATACCAGCTCCCTTAGCAATAATGGTATTGGCAATGATGATTACAGGAGCACTGCAGCTCTTAGCTTCAGTGAATGCGCTATCTATCTCATCAAAATCGTGACCATCTATCTCTAAAACTCTCCAACCCATAGAGCTAAAGCGTTTTGGCATATCTTCACTTATGCTTATATCTGTTGAGCCCTCAATGGTTATCTTGTTTGAGTCATAGATCAAAATTAGATTGTCAAGGTTATTGTGTCCTGCTAAAGAGCAGGCCTCATAACTAATACCCTCTTCAAGATCTCCATCGCCACACAAGCAGTAGACTTTGTGATCTATAACTTTTGCGCTATCGCTATTGAGCTGTGCTCCGATATACTTAGCAGCCATGGCAAAACCTACTGCATTAGCTACGCCCTGCCCAAGTGGTCCTGTTGTGATCTCTATACCCTTAGTGTGTCCATTTTCTGGGTGACCTGGAGTGAGTGAGTCTAACTGACGAAACTCTTTTAGATCAGATAGCTCAAGACCATACCCCCAAAGATAATATAGTGAGTAGATAAGAGCTGTGGCATGTCCACCTGAAAATACTACTCTATCGCGATTTAGCCACTCTGGATTGTCTGGGTTGTGCACTAAATGCTCACTCAATACCACTGCAATATCTGCTAAACCCATAGGTGCTCCAGGGTGTCCTGAAGAGGCTTTTTGTACCATATCACTAGCTAAAAAACGGATTGTATCTGCCATCTTCTGGCGTAAATCTACTCTACTCAATTAAGACTCCTTATGTCTGTTTATATATCTTAGAAGAAGAGGATTTAGCTCTGACTTTAGATCTTCATCAAAGCCCTCAAGGGACTCCTCTACTCTTTTAGCCACACTATCTGCTTGAGCATGTGCGCCGTCTAAACCAAGCAGAGTTACAAAGCTATTTTTGTTATCATCTACATTTGTATTTTTTAGTGCCTGCTGTGTAGTTTGTGTAACATCTAGTATATCATCTTGTATCTGAAAAAGTAGACCAAGATCTATGCCAAACTCATATACTCTATCTGCTAAACTCTTTTTTCCAACTATAATAGCTCCCATCTGTAGTGAAGCTGCTATGAGCTTAGCTGTCTTATTGATGTGTAAAAACTCAATATCTTCCAGCTTTAGTGCAGAATTCTCAAAATAGCAATCAATAGCTTGACCAAGAACCATACCGCTAGCCCCACCATTGGTTGCTAAGCTCTCTATGAGTTTAATGCGCACTCTATCTGAAAATGGTGCTCTACTCAATAGCCTAAAAGCCTCCGTATTGAGCGCATCACCTGCCAATATAGCAGTGGTCTCATCATATCTTGCATGTAGTGTAAGCTCACCTCGTCTTAGCTGCGCATCATCCATAGCAGGTAGATCATCATGTATAAGTGAGTATGTGTGAAGTAGCTCTATAGCAAGTGCAGCATGATTTGCTCCATCTAGCAGTAGTGGATTATAGGCCTTTACAACACCAAGAAGTAACGCTGGACGAAATCTTTTTGCTTTAGCCTGAAGCATAATATTTAGTGCATTATTGTAGTGTGGGTGAAAACTATCTATATGAAAAAGATTTGCATTTAAAAACTGCTCAAACTGCTCCATGAAGATACTCTAAGAGGTGGCAAATGGATTTATGCCACCTAGCATACCCATAGCAGAGCTTTTTTTGTTATCTTCTACCATCTTGTAAGCATCATTAAAACTAGAGATAAGAAGTATCTGAAGAGACTCTTTATCTTCTAGTAAAGAGTCATCTATATTTAGATCTATACACTCACCTTTTCCATTAACAACAAGCTCTACCACTCCACCTCCACTCTTAACAGTAAAGGTTTTGGATGCCATCTCATCTTCTAGCTTTTTAGCACTCTCTTGCATACCCTCTAACATCTTGCTCATATCGCCCATGTTGAGATTTTCAAACATCTAAATATTGTCCAATATTTTATCTATGTTATTATCTTCATCTACAAGGACTACACACGGCTTATATGCATCTAACTCACTACTCTCATAAGTGGCGTAAGCTACAATGATGATCTTATCACCCCTGTGTACTTTTCTAGCGGCTGCACCATTCAAGCAGATATCTCTTTGACCTCTCTTGCCTAGGATGATATATGTCGAAAATCGTTCACCATTATTGATGTTGAGTATCTCAACTTTCTGTCCTACTCTCATCTTTGATGCCTCTAGCAACTCTTCATCGATTGTGATAGAACCTACATAGTTTAGGTTTGCATCAGTTACTGTTGCACGGTGAATCTTACTATAAAGCATCTCAATAGTCATAATCTTACCTCTTCATCTGCTCTTGCATAGTAGCAGCGGCAATAGGCTCATCCCAAAGCTCACTATCTATAACATACTCATCGACTACATTACCGCCTATGATATGCTCATCTATAATACGATCAATCTTCTCTTTTGTCAAAGAGACATACATGGTATGTCCAGGCTCTACTAACATAACAGGACCAGCGTCACAACGGCTAAGACAAGCTGTACGGATAGGTTGAACCGTACCCATAATCCCTTTTTGCATTAAAGATTGTGCTAGGTATCCAAATAGATCCTGCGTCTGTGGGCTAACACAAGACGGTTTTGGCATGCCAGGAGGTGCTGACTGCTCACACTTAAACATATAAAAAGCTGGTTGCGCTAAACCCATAATAATCTCTCCAAAAAAATATTTTCCGTATTATACCTAATCTTACACTTATGTTTAGTTATCATTTTACATATAACTCTATAGTATTATTGATATCATATCTTGTGGCTCTGATTGTGATAGTGCCATTTTTATCTCCGCTATAGAGTGTGCCATTTTGCTCTAAGCTTAAGTTGGACTCATCTGGACTCTCCACAATGCTCCAGCTAACATGGCTACTGATATCTGCAGTATAGTTATCTTCAAAGCTGCCAGTTGAGCTCAACTGCACATAGCTCTGAGTAGAGATATTTAGCTCATCTGTTGTGATCTGTATCTCTTTTAAGGCCACTACATCAAGGGTTGTACTATCGCCAAGACCCCTATACCACCCATGAATCTCTACTACTCCGCCACCACTAACACCAGAGATCACTCCGCTATCTGTAACGGTTGCTATGGTTGTGTTTGAAGAGTCATAGAGGATTGCGCTGGTAATATCTATCTGGCTTCTATCTGTATCAAAATATGCAATTGCGCTCATCTGTGCAGTATCTGTAGAGTAGATTTTGCTACTATTGACATCTACTTTGATGCTCTTGATATCAGATATGGCAGGAGTATTACTACTATCTCCACAACCAGACAGTAGTAGCGCTACAGTTAGCATGACTAATCTAAACATTCTCTCTCCTAAAATCTGTAGTTTACACCTATATATGGCTCTACACTTCTTGAGCTACTTCGCTCTTTTGAGCCAACATAATCGATGCTCTCCCAACTTCTATTTTGAAACAAAAGAGCAAACTCTAGGTCAAAATCTACTCCAATATCTACAAATACTCCGCCACCAGCAAATAGCGCACTATTGCCAAGTGAGTTCTGTAGTGTTCGATCTATAGCAAGGTCTCCAGCACCAAAACCTACCTTGAAAAAGGGATATATGCTCCACCCTACATCAAATGCTTTTACAAATGCCACATCAAGATAGATCATCTGAGCATCTTGATCTGAAAAGATGTTTTTATCGTATCCGCCAAATCCAAGCCCAATCTCAATGGCATAAGCTCTGATGTCACCATATCCAGCCTTTAGCTTTACTGCGCTAAATATGGCCTTTGTATCTTGCGATGAGCCATCTGCATCTGTTAAGGTAAAGTACTCTGTTGTGCTAACCGCTCCAGCTCCAAAGTTTACAGTAGCTTCTGAAAATAGCAACATTGGTGTTAAAAATAGTATCAGTACAGCTGTTCTCAACTGGCATCTCCTTTGGCTATGATCTCTCTTGCAATAGCTCTATCATCAAACTCAAACTTTGTATCGTAGATAATCTGATACTCCTCATCACCTTTGCCAAGTATGAGTACAGCTTCATTCTCTTCTCTGTTCTCAATTGCCATCTCTATGGCTTTTTTACGATCTAGCTCTATGACTACATTGTCTCTATGCTCAATGCCCTCTAAGATGTCAGCAACAATACTAGATGGATCTTCAAATCTAGGGTTATCACTTGTTATATAGATCTTTGATGCCAATCTGCTAGCAACTCTACCCATACTAGCTCTTTTTGAACGATCTCTATCTCCTCCAGCACCAAAAACTACAACTATATCCTTATCTCTTAGCGTATTTAACACCTCTTTGATTCCATCGGGAGTGTGAGCAAAATCGACAATAACAAGCGGATCACTACTCACAATCTCCATACGCCCACTAACTCCACCAAATCCCTCAACAGCCCTGCAGACTAGATTGAGATCTTGCTGTGTCAACTGATGTACTGTAGCTATAGCACACAATAGATTATAGAGATTAAAAAGTCCATATAGATCACTACTAAGTGTACAGGTCTGCTCAAAGTGTTGCACAACTGCATCTATACCTCCACTCAAAGAGTAAGCACTAGCTCTATAGCTTGCGCTCTCATCTACTGCATAGGTGTATGTATTGGCTATGTTAAACTTAGCATGACTCTCATCTTTGTTTATGATCTTTGCGCTACTATCTGAAAAGAAGCTATTTTTAACTTCACGATAAGTCTCTATATCACCATGGTAATCTAGATGATCTTGAGTGATATTGGTTAGAGCTTTTATGGCAAACTCTATCCCTTCACATCTATTTTGAGCTATAGCATGTGAGCTAACTTCCATGATAAAAAAGTCACACTCTGCCCTTACTGCTTGGTAGATGTGTCTATAGGTATTGAGAAGCGTAGGTGTTGTAAGGGTGTGTGTCTCTAGCTGCTCATCATTTATAAAAAACCCACGAGTTCCCTGAAGAGCAGCCTTATAGCCAAGATCTAGTAACATCGAATAGATAGCACTAGCTGTTGTTGTTTTGCCATTGGTACCTGTTATGCCAACAATCTTGATGCGATCAAGCCCAAATAGATGTGAGATCTGCGCAGGCTTCAATATAGCAGGAGCGCCTCTACTAAGAGCATCTTTTAGGTATCTGGTATTGAGCGATGTCTGCACAAATGCACATCTACTATCACACTCTAAAGAGTTCTCTGTTAGATACTCAAACTTATCTGATGATATAGCTACCTTCAAGAGCTCTGCTCTGATAGGGTCTGAAGTATATGTCTTAGCTTCTCATCGCCTGGGTACATCGATAGGGCAGACTCTATATAGTTAAATGCCATCTGCGTAAAACCATTTTTACTCAATAGGTCTAAAAAATCTATAAAATCATCTTTTTGGGTGATAAGAACCTTTGTTGAGAACATGATATTTTCAAAAACTCTTCTAAAGTCTCCACTTTTTTTTACAAGTGTCAAAAACTCATCGTACATAATGCCATCTTCATAAAGCATTCTATTTTTCATAGGTTCTTGCAGAAGTGGTATGAGCTGATCTAGCGTGCCGTCTAAACTCTGTAGTATCTCAGATATTACGGTATCCGCCGACTCGCTAGACTCTTCGCGCAGTATCTCATAGTAGTCAAAAAGTGCTTCTGCTACCATCTCTCCACTCATCGCCATCTCTGCTAGTATGGCTCTATTGTACGCCTCTTTAGAGTCTGGAAAATGTTTTAGCACAAGAGCATATTGACGCAGTGCTTGATCATACTGCTCCTGCGTAAAACTCTCATTGGCAAGTGCTAAAGTTTTATATTTGCTAATAGGCTTCACAACCTTAAACCCTTTGATTGTAGTTATTATATCTTTTATTATAGCATCTTTTTGCTACCGCTTAGATAGCAGATCTATATATCCATCTGATTTTCCATACCAACAGGTAGGTTTATGACACTAAGCTCTGGATGGATGTCCATCCTAAGTTGCCTCTCTACTCCATATTTGAGTGTTGTTCCAGAGCTACTGCACCCAACACAAGCGCCACCAAGCTGTACATATACAACCCCTTTTTTAATTCCCAAAAGCTTAATGTCTCCACCATCTAGCGCCAATGATGGACGCACTTTATCGATCGTATTTTTAACTGGCTCTTGAAGCTCATCATCTGTAAACGGAATCATAAAAAACCCTATATTAAATTGTTAGTGTTAAAGTATTGTAAAGTGACTTAATAGCCAATAAACAATCAATGTTAGTTTTATCAATATGGTACAATTATGGCTACAGAAGCTCCATAAAGATCTATTTTTTAGTGTTGGTGAAAAATATATTGTTATATGATGTTTATTATGTAGAGGTTAGTAGTTGTAGATTTAGCAGAAGCGAGAGCTTCTACTGTTATATTACCCGCATTTACCAGGAGCACACTTCATAGCAGGTGCCTCTTTAGGCTCATCTTTTTTTGATTCGCAATCACATTTTTCTGCTTTGTTCTTAGCACTTTTAGCAGCACATTTTTCACACTGCTTGCCATCTTTACAATCAGCACATGTCTGATCTGCAGCTTGCATACTCTTTTTAGAGTGGTCACAATTTGGATTGCCCTCACATGCATACACAGATGTTGCACCAAGCGTTGCAAACAGTGCAAACACAACGGCTAACACTCCCAATTTAAATGATTTCATAACTCTTCCTTTCAAGTTTGGATAGCGAAAGTCTACCTTTTAAAAAACAATGAACAACTAACAGTTACCATATAGATTAGATGCTATTTTGGGCTTTTTTCTGTATCATTTTGATCGCTATCATCACTAAAATAACCTCAAATAGTGAAGCTAAAATAAGAGCATAATAGTGAAGCTCATCTATACTTTTATTGTTGTATGCTATGGTGGTTAGGGCTATGAGTAGTGTTAGTGGCATAGCGTGGCTTAGACCATGTAAAAGGGCATTGCGCCAACCTAAAGTTGTAGTAAAAAACTGTGTTGCGATAACTCGTATACCTATCATAACAGATGTAATAAGCAGAGCCTTTTCGATCAGTCCAGGCATCATAAGAGCCTCTAGTTTAAAAGTTGAGCCTATGTAGATAAAAAATATAGGTACTAAAAACCCAAATCCAAAACTGCCAAGCTTTTCAGGTAGCTCATCTTTATGTTCAAAAAATGTAGGTATGAACATACCAGCTATAAATGCAGCAAACGCAAGCTCAAGATGCAGATACATCATCACAACAAGTAGTAGAAGCAAGATCCCCATTGAGAGCCTGATATCTTTGTCTTTATTATCATCATGAGGCATTAGAGCTGTTGAGACTTGCGGAAACCACCAGAAAAATAGCTGCAAAAGCCTAAATATCAGTATGATAACAAACATAAAGATTACAAGTGTAGCTATGATCCTAGCTAGATCAAAACCGACACCAAACTCTAAAATTGCTGATGATAGCGTAAGCAGAGCAATAGAGATCACCTCACCAATGCCACCAGCAGTCATAGAGAGCGTAAGCCATGGTGTTTTACCATACTCCTTAGTAAGAGCAGCAACCAGACCAACCGATATGAGAGGCAGAAGTACTATAAAAATAAGGCTAAATCCAAAGTACCATACTGCTAAAACAGATAGCGCATAAAGGGCAGTAAGATAGAGCGCAATACCTTTTACAAGGGCGCGCTCTATACGCATAACTGTCTTAATATTGATCTCAGTACCTGCTAGAAACATAAGATAGATAAACCCAACTTCAGCAATAAACTCAAAATGTTGCTCACCATATAAAAAACCGGCATACCCAAAGATCGCACCAAGAATGATCTCAATAGGTGTTGTTGGGACATTAGTAACTTTGGCTATATATGGGGAGAGTATGACTATAAAAGCTATAGTGGCTATAAGTACTATGTAATCTTCAATCATATCTATACATCACTTGCTATCTCAAATCCGAGTGATTTTATGGTCTCTAGATCGCTTCCGCACTCTGCCCCTTTGGTTGTAAGATAATCACCAATTACTATCGCATTTGCGCCAGCTTTAAAGATATCGCTCCACCTATCTGCAAATGTGATCTCCCTTCCTCCAGCAACCATCACTCTATCAGCACCATTGACTATCTCTTTAGTAAGAGATATCAGCTCCAACGCCTCATCTACTGATAATGGCTCTGGGCTTAGTGGAAGAGATGGGTTTGGGTGGTAGAAATTTATAGGTACAGATACTGGCTCTAGACTGCGTATGGACTCTAGCATACTCACTCTATCTTTACGACTCTCACCCAATCCAAAAATACCTCCACTTATGAGCTTTAGTCCAGATCTATTGACATTTAGACATGTCTCATAGCGCTCCTGCCAAGAGTGTGTTGTACAGATATTGCTATAGAACTCTTTTGAGGTCTCTAAGTTGTGATTGTAAGCTTTTATGCCGGCATCTTTTAGTGTGATAAGCTGTTCTAGCGTTGCTGTACCATTGCAAGCTATAAGTCTTAGTCCATCAACTCTGCTATTGATAGCATCAGCACACTCACAAACAAACTTCAATATCTTCTCATCGAGAGCTTTATGTGCACTTACCAAGCAAAAACCAAGTGCACCACTACTTTTAGCTTTTTGCGCCTCTTGCACAACAAGCTCTATGGGTTTTTGAGTATATCTATCTATCTTAGCACCATGTTTTACACTCTGGGTGCAAAATTTACAGTCCTCACTACAGGTTCCGCTATTGATATTGCATATTGCGCATAAAAATACCTTCATTTTACACCTCTGATAAAGGTGTGTGTCTCTAAGTTAAACTCTCTATCTTTTAGAGGTCTTGAGTACTGTGAGACTATAAAACGATCATCCAACACCTCTAACATAGCACACTCACTTACAGGCTTTGAGCGTGCACACACCTCACCAGAGTTAAGATACAAAGAGTTCCCTTTAAACTCTACACCAAACTGATGAGTATGTCCATATATGATCACCTCTGCATCAGCGCTCATATAAAATGGAAGATGCATGAGTTTAAAGGTTGTATCTGCTAGCTTAAAACTGTATGGCTCTTGCACAAGATTATAGCGGTTATGAACCTCAACTAGATGGGCATCATTATTGCCATATACAGCTACATATTTACGACCACTACTCTGCAACTCTTTAAGAGTACTCTCTTTGACGATATCACCAGCATGGATAAAGAACTCAACACCCATTTTAGATAGATGCTCTATAGCCTCTGATGCTAACTGCTCTTTTTTATGCGTGTCTGAGAGTATCCCTATCTTCATCTACTCTATCTCAACTCTATTTTTACACTTAAGACACTCTGTAACTTTTTTACCTCTAAACTCTCTGTGCACTAAAGTTCCATCACACTTATCTTCTTGACACTTCTGATCAGTTGGTTCAAACTTGGAGATAAACTTACATTTAGGGTAGTTTTCACAACCCCAAAAAGCGCCTCTTTTTGAACGCTTAAAGTGGAGTTTACCGCCACAATCTGGACATGGAGTTTGTGACGCCTTTGGTGCCTCTAGTGGTTTTGTATTTTTGCATTTAGGGTACGCACTACAGGCTAAAAACTTACCATTACGACCGCTCTTAATAACCATGTCGCTACCACACTTCTCACACTTCTCATCACTTGCCTCATCTTGTGGCGACGCTGATGTGTTTCCATCTTCATCTATCTGCTCTGTATATTTGCATTTTGGAAAACCACTACATGCTATAAACTTACCATACCTACCGCCTCTAAGCAGTAGCTCACTATCACACTTAGGGCACTTTCTGCCTATAGGTTCTGCTAGTTTAAGACTTTTAATATCTCTCTTGCCATCTGTAATTTTCTGCATAAATGGAAAGTAAAACTCTACTAATATCTTCTGCCAATCTTCATCTTTTTGTGCAATCTTATCTAGCACCTCTTCCATGTTAGCAGTAAATTTAGCATCTACAATCTCTAAAAAGTGCTTCTCAAGCAGTTCTGTAACCGTAAACGCAACCTCTGTCGGGGTAATTTGGCGCTTCTCTAGGGTGATATAGCTTCTAGCTTGAAGGGTTGAGATAGTCGGGGCATATGTTGATGGTCTACCGATACCTTCACTCTCTAGCTTTTTAATTAAACCGGCCTCTGAGTATCTTGATGGTGGCTCCGTAAAGTGTTGCGTTGGCTTAATGCTCTTAATCTCAACCTCTTCGCCTATCTTTAAAGATGGCAACAGTTTATCTTTATCGTCCGTGCCTAAAAGTGCATAGAAGCCATCAAATACCAACTTACGACCAGTAACTTTATATGTGCTACTCTTAGATAGTAGAGTGATAGAGTTCTGTTCAAATAGCGCATCACTCATCTGGCAAGCCAAAAATCTATTGTAGATTAGACGGTAAAGTTTTAGCTCATCTGGCTTAAGAAATTGAGCTGCAATCTGTGGCGTAAACTCCAACATAGTGGGACGGATAGCCTCATGCGCCTCTTGTGCACCTTTGCTTGTTTTAGTGTAAACTTTAGGTTTACTAGGTAGGTACTTATCGCCAAAATCTCGCCCTATCATCTCCCTAGCAGACTCTACAGCTTCTGCTGCCATATTTAAAGAGTCTGTTCTCATATATGTAATCACTCCAGATGTACCATTTGGAGTCTTAACTCCCTCATAAAGAGTTTGCGCTAACATCATAGTCTTCTTAGGTGATAGGCCAAGCTTACTAGAGGCGGTCTGTTGAAGAGTAGAGGTCATAAATGGTGGTGGTGTTGCGCTCTTTCGTTTTTTACTGTCTATAGATGAAACAGTAAAAGATTCGCCCTGAATACGCTCTGTGATCTGCTCTGCACGCAGACGATTTTCTATGGTTAGTTTTGTGATTTTTTCATCATCAAAACTATATAGATTTGCCTCAATATTTGGTGCAAATATGGTGTCTATGCTCCAGTACTCTTGTGGCTTGAAGGCTTTTATCTCACGCTCACGATCTACTATGATCTTTAGAGTTGATGACTGCACACGCCCACCTGAGAGACCTTTTTGTATCTTTGAGCTTAAAAGTGGTGAGAGCTTGTAGCCAACTATGCGATCTAACAATCTTCTTGTCTGCTGAGCATTAACCCTATCCATATCAAGCTCTCTAGCGGTCTCTAAAGCGTGTTTAATTGCTGTTTTTGTTATCTCATGAAAAACTATACGCGGTAGAGTCAATGGGTCTTTTTTGATGGCATGGGCTATGTGCCAACCTATGGCCTCACCCTCACGATCCTCATCGGTTGCGATATAGACCTCATCTGCCTTTTTGGCAAGTTCTCGTATCTGCTTGACTATAGCGGCATTCTCTTTGGCAACACTATACTCTGGTGTTAAGGTTCGGTTCTCTTCATCTATCTTGATCCCAAAACGGCTCTTTGGAAGATCTCTAATGTGACCTTTTGATGCAATAACCTCATACCCTTTGCCTAAAAAATTCTTAATAGTTCTGGCTTTTGCTGGGGACTCTACTATGATTAGTTTCAAAAAAATTCCTATTCTTGTTAAAATGAGATAGGCACTATACTGAGGGCGCCTTTTGTATGAAAGTGTAGCAGAAATATCCCTATAATAGAAGGATTTAGGTCAAAGATCTATTTTAGAGCTCTCTTTTTTACGATACCAAACTGTTGAGCTCTTATGGTAAGCTCTGTAACAGTCGCCTCTTGGCGCAAATGCAAGATCATATCTATAGCGTCTACTATATCTTGAGTTATGAGATGTTTTGGGCTCATAACCCCAAAATGGAGCTTCTCAAAAAATGGAGTATCAGTCATATCTGGATTGATACAGACAACTCTAACATTATCTTTACGAACCTCCTCAAAAAGTGCTAAAGAGAATGCTCTTAGACCAGATTTTGTAGCGCTATAGATGGAGCTAAATTTTGATGAACGCGTAGCCTCTATGGAGCTGATAAAAAAGATTGCCCCTCCATCTCTTTTCATAAAGCGCAATAGAAGACTAGAGAGCATCATTGGTGCAGTTAGATTGAGTGAGTTAATCTGTGCAATTGTATCTGTATCGATAGACTCAAGTGGATCAAACCTGCCAACACCGGCTGCATTTACAAGAATTGAGATTGGCTGCTCTTTAGCGATGGGTTCTATGGCTGCTTTTACCGTAGAGCTCTGAGTGAGATCTAGCTCTATATGTCTGTAGTTATCGCAAAATATGCTCTGAGTTCTGCTTACACCAAAAACCACATAACCTTGCTCTAGAAGATAAGTGGCTATCGCCTCTCCTATGCCCGATGATGCGCCTGTCACTAGTGCATATTTGGCTCTAGTCTGTTTTATCACTTGTCTCTATAGTGTAGTGTGGCTGCTGTGAACTATCTTTGGCAACACTAGCTGACCTCATGCGTGAGACTCTTTTTTTGACACTTTTACCAATCTTTGCGCCACTTATAAGCATAGAGCCTATAAAAGATAGTATAAATGAGCCTATAATCCAAGTCTTTATAAAAGCCATATTGCTCTCTGAGTTAACAGCTTCATAAAGCATGATAAGATCAGCCTCACCTGTAATGAGCACTAAAAGAGTGTAAAAAAGTATATATGGCGTGACAAAGAGCAGCAAAAAGACCACAAAGATATTAACATCAACACCCTCCTCTTCCACATACGACTCTTGCATATCTTATACTCCTTTTATGATAGTAGTATAACATAAAAATTTTATGCATACCCTTATCTCTGCCAAGTATGGATCTTCTCTCTACCCATATATCGCGTTGCAATCTCTGTTAAGGTGTGCAGTATATCTCTCTCTATTTGAGGCGGATATGTTGCTATCTGATCTTTTACACTGTATGGATAAAATGCCAACTCACTTGAGCGCACTCTTTTCATTGTACGCAGATGAGCAGAGCTAACTCTAAAGCTGCCAATAGTAAGTGAGTGCAGAGAGTTTGCATCTATCTTTGCAAACAGTATCTCTAAAAGATTCTCATAATCAGATCTAAAATCTGGTGTGTATATAACAGGATCAATACAGACTCTAACCTGCCAACCAGCACTGATAGCTAGCTCTATAGCTAAGATACGCTTTAGAAGCTGTGGGGTGTGCGACTCATACTTATCTATGATCTTAGATGGCGAGAGCGTCCAAGCCAAAACAGTATTTTGGTTGGGTTTAAGATCTAAGATCGCTCTAAAGTTAGCACTTTTAGTTCGTATCTCAAGATGTAGGTTTGGCTCTTGTGATGCTAACTCTATCCAAGCTCGTGTATGAGCTGCAATACTCTCAATAGCCAAAGTATCAGTATCGTATGAGACTGCTATGAGTGTTGGTTTATCAAGATATGCTCTTGAGGCATCTAAAAAATCTTCGATATTGACAAATATTACGCTGTTGGAAGATCTATATAACCCCTGAAGATAGCAGTATGAACACTCATACATACACCCCAGTATGGAGGGTGCATAGAAGAACTGCTCAAATCCAAAGCTGTCGCTATATTGTGAGCCCCTATAGAGAAAAGGGGTCTCTTTTTTTGCCAATATCAATTTTTTGCTATAAGACTGCATAAAAAAGTCTTGATTTGGTCTATTGAAAAGATCTTTATAGTGCTCTATCTCTACAACAACTGAACTCTTTAATCTGTTACATATCTGTATGGTTCGCGGATGCTGCATCACACTTCTCTCTACATATATGTGTGAAAAGAGCTTAGCTGGTGAGCTGGTTGAGAAATCTTTCAAGTAGCTCCTTTTTCTCTTTTTTATGCATCTTAGTAGTAGGTAGCTCTATGTTGTCTGGAAGATTTTTCTTATTTTTAAGCTTAAAGTAGCTACTTGCATCTGTAAGTAGATCGTATTGACTTTTTGTAAAAAAGCTCCTTAATCTCTCCAGTCGTCTCATCTCATCTTCATCAAATACAAAATCAGATCTAACCATAGATAGTGCGCTCTGCACAGTCTCAAATACCATCTTAGCACTACTTCTCATTAGCTCTTCACACACTATTTTATTGATGCTATCTGGCTCAAAGTGGTCTGATACAATCTTTATAAAGAGTAGCTGATTTGCACTCAAAAAGCGTGCAGCAGCGCAGTATATACCAAAAGATTCCATATCAATAGCTGTAGATCTATCGCTACTACATGGCTCATCAACCGTCCGCAAGCTCACCTCTTGAACTGAGTGTCTAAAGAGTATGTCTGGATATCTGCTCCTATCCTCATAGAGCAGTCTATTGGCAACTAAAATAGAGCCTATAGCATAACTCTTTGGTGCTGCACATATGCCTACGCTAAGAAGCAAGTCATTAGAAGATACTCGACTATACCCAAGTAGAGCAGCTGTTGCAACCATAGCTGACTCTCTACCAATGCCACTAACAATAAGCATAGCCTCCTCTCCCACAAAAAATGGGTACGGAAGAGTGTTGCTTAACTTTAGACCATAATGCTCAATAAAAA